>JAZSGC010000081.1:0-17376 GCA_045532525.1 Candidatus Scatosoma sp. | reverse complement strand
GTAAACAACAATTTAGTCGGTACGGATAGCAAATACGCGCCCGTGGTGAACGGCAGCGCGGCGGCGGGGAATATCGAAGGCTTTGTTTATACGGCGATGAACGCGGTATACCAGGCTTCGATTACCATAACCGGGCAAAATATCGGTGCGAAAAAGCCGCAGCGCGTAAAGCGGATTTTGTATTCTTGCCTGCTTGCAGTAATGTGCGTGGGCATAGTTATGATAAGCTTGGTGTATTTATTGCGCTATCCCTTACTGTCCTTATACGGTGTAAAAACGGGCGGTGGTGAGATGCAAAAACTGGCGATGAAAGCCGCAATGGCAAGAATGAATTTTATTATTTTGCCTTATTTTTTATGCGGGATAATGGAAGTTTGTTGTGGCGTGTTGCGCGGAATGGGCAAGTCGATTATCTCCACTTGTATTTCTCTTGTAGGCGCGTGCTTGTTGCGTGTGGTTTGGCTTTGGACGGTGTTCCCGTTGCGGCAGACGCTGGAAATTATATTCCTGTCCTATCCTATCACTTGGATTGTAACGTCGGTTACGATGTTTATTATGATACGGATTTTGTTGAGGAAAATGATACGGAAGCAGGAAGCGGAAAGGGCGGAAGCCGTACAGGCGATGGAAAACGTGGAGCCTACGGAAGCTGCGGAATAAGCGGCACAAAGAGAGTAAAAAGCCGAGCGCAAAACGCTGCGCTCGGCTTCCTTTTATTATATACATACGCGCGTACGCATACGTTATGCTGTGGGGGAAAAATATTATAAAAACGCTTGCTATTATTCGCGTTTTGGAATATAATAATATTATAAAGATTTGGAGATTAAAAAATGTTAAGTTTTATTTCCGCGAAAGAAGCTGCTGAAAAGTGGGAAATTTCCCAACGGCGCGTTGCAATTTTATGTTCCGAAAATCGTATTGACGGGGCAATGATGGTTGGTAATATGTGGATTATTCCAAGCACCGCAAAAAAGCCTATTGACAAAAGAACTATTCGTTATGAAAAAGACACAAAAATGGAATTAAAGCCGTTTTTGAAATGGGTTGGCGGTAAAGGACAGCTTATCAATGAAATTGAAAGATTTTTACCTGTTAACGGCGAAAAAGTTTTAACAAAGTATGCCGAGCCTATGGTTGGGGGCGGTGCGTTATTATTTAGTATTCTTTCTAAATACGATTTTGAAGAATTATATATTAGCGATATAAACGCTGAACTTATCAATTCGTATATTGTTGTGCGCGATAATATTGATTTGCTTGTAGAGAAATTAACGGAAATGCAAGCGGTATTTTTGCCTATGAACGAAAACGGAAGAAAATACTTTTATTATAATGCACGCGATAAATTTAACGCTTTGCAATTATCAAAAGAAACGGCAGTTGAGAAAGCGGCTTTGTTCATTTTCTTGAACAAAACTTGTTTTAACGGTTTATATCGTGTAAATAAAAAAGGTCAATTTAATGTTCCTATGGGCGCTTATAAGAATCCTACAATTTGTGATGAAAACAATCTTCGCAATATTTCCAACGCCCTGCAAAACATAGAAATTGTTTGTGGTGATTATACTCTTTCAGAGTCGTTCATTGATAACAATACATTTGTGTATATCGATCCCCCTTATAGACCGATTTCGGAAACGTCCGCGTTCACGTCCTACAATTCCGATTCGTTTGACGACAATGAACAAATACGCCTTTCACAGTATATTGAACGTATTGACAAGGTAGGAGCGAAAGTCGTTTTAAGCAATTCCGATCCCAAAAACGTAAATCCCGATGATATGTTTTTTGATGATTTATATAAATCTTTCAAAATCCATAGAGTTGAAGCAACGCGTGCGATCAATAGCAAAGCCGAAAAACGCGGAAAAATAAGCGAATTGCTTATTTGTAATTGATAAGGAGTAGTACAAATGAGAAGAAATTTTAATGAATGGCTTGCAACATTTAGAAACAGTATTTGCGATTATAATTATTACGTTGATTTCGAAAAAGTTTTCGTCAATGTAGATTCTATTAAAATTGAGTTAAACATCTTAAATTCCCTTATCGGCTCAAAGAATATCGAAAATGATTTTGAAAAACTCCTTGCCGAATATCCGCAAATTTTGAAATGTATTCCTGCGCTGCTTGCAGTTCGCGGTTGTGAAATTTACACTATTGACGGCGACGGTGAATATTTATTCAACTTCAAAACGATGAACTATTCCGTGGAAGAATATAAAATGTTTATGAGAAAAACGGGATTATTCGATTTGATTTCTAATCATATCATCAATAATCTTGTTGATTACGTAACGGGTGTAGAAGTTGGTCTTGATAGCAACGGAAGAAAAAACCGTGGCGGTCATTTAATGGAAAATCTTATTGAAAGCTATTTCCAAAAAGAAGGACTCGTCAAAGGCGTGGACTATTTCAAGGAAATGTACATATCGGATATTGAAAGCCGTTGGAATATTGACTTATCAGGAATTTCAAATCAAGGCAAAGCGGAAAAACGCTTTGATTTTGTAATTAAAATTGCGAATACCATTTATGGTGTTGAAACGAATTTTTATACAAGCGGTGGCTCTAAATTAAATGAAACGGCGCGTAGTTATAAAACGATTGCATTGGAAGCAAAAGAGATTGACGGATTTGCTTTCGTTTGGTTTACGGACGGACAAGGTTGGCAATCGGCACGCCACAACTTAGAAGAAACTTTTGACGTATTAGATACGATTTATTGTATCAGCGATTTAGAAAATGGCGTATTAAAAAATTTATTGAAATAACGGAGACTAAAAAATGTCAAATAAGGATAATAATCAACGCCCTATTATTCAGTCAAGCGGATATAATGGAAGTGAACCCACGCGCATTTGTCCTAACTGTAAGAAAGAAAAACCTATTAGCGAATTTGGATATAGAAATATGGGAAACGGTCAAATAAGAAATCAATCTTGGTGTAAAGATTGCAGATAATTATGGCAAAGAAAACACTTTTACAGCCCGAAAATTTTGAGCTTGAAACAAATACAGTTTGGAGCTTTCCAAATCGTGGTAAATGGGCAACACACGACGCAAAATGGCGCGGTAATTGGTCGCCGTATATTCCGCGCAACGTTATAATGCGGTATTCCGTTGAAGGCGATACGGTTTTAGATCAATTTGTCGGTGGTGGTACAACGGCGGTTGAGGCAAAATTGACAAAGCGTAATTTCATTGGCGTTGACATAAACCCCATAGCAATAGAACGCTCCACGGAAAAATGTAATTTTGAGTATGATTCTTCGTCACAAATGCAATTTATGCTTGGCGATGCTCGTAAATTAGATTTAGCGGACGAATCGGTGGACTTAGTTTGCACACACCCACCCTACGCGGACATTATTCAATACAGTGAAGATATTGACGGCGATTTATCCCACTTAAAAATGAAAGACTTTTTGTGTGAAATGGGAAAGGTTGCCGACGAAGCGTATCGCGTGTTGAAAAAAGGAAAGTTTTGCGCTATTCTTATGGGTGATACTCGTAAAAATGGTATGGTTCAGCCATTGGGTTTTGAAATAATGCGCCTATTTGAATTGGCTGGCTTTAAGACGAAAGAGATTATTATAAAACAACAGCATAATTGCAAAGCAACAGGCTTTTGGAAAACAAACAGCATAAAACATAATTTCTTGCTTTTAGCCCACGAATATTTGTTTATATTTAAAAAGACATAATTGGCAACGCAAAAAGCCGACCGTTTGCACGGTCGGCTTTTAAAGCGTGGTAAATACAAGCGGAAAAATTATTCTGCGTCCGCTTTTTTAAGGGTTCTGATGCATCTTGCGCAAACGTAGCCGTTCGTTTCTTTACCGTCTTCTACGTAAGAAATTTTTTGTACGTTTACCTTGAAAGTTCTTCTCGTTTTACGGTTGGAGTGGCTTACGTTGTTGCCCGAAGCTTGACCTTTACCGCAAATGTTGCATACTCTCGACATATTAAACACCTCCGTTTTTTGGGTTGATTTTCAGTAGTTAATCGCATTAACCGTTTTTTTACGCCGTCATTTCCGCGCAAAAAAACGCGCTTTCAAAAACAAGCATAAATAATATAGCATTTTTGTTTGGAAAATGCAATCAAAAATGCAGCCAAAAAAGCAAAAAATAAAAAATTTCCAAAAAAATTGTAAAAGTACTTGCAAAAGCTTAGGAAATGTTGTACAATGGGATAGTAATTGGAGGATATTATGGCAGTTAGTACCAACAACGCATACGGCAAAATTTCGATTTCCGATCTCGCTATCGCGAGAGTGACCGCGCACACCGCGGCGGAATCCTACGGCATTGTGGAGGTTGTTCCCACCAGTCGCCGTTTGTCGAAAAGTCTTTCCAAGCTCATCAAAAAAAATGAATGGGGTCGCGGCGTAAACGTCACGATTCTCGGTAACCGAATTTACGTAGACGTTTCCGTCGTCGTGAAATACGGCGTTTCCATCGACGCCGTGGCGGAATCCTTAAAAGAAGCCGTAAAGTACAAGGTAGAAGCCTTTACAGGTATGATTGTCAATGCGGTAGACGTAAACGTAGTCGGCGTTAAATTGTAATTTCAGACGCTGTCATAACGATCGGCGTCTTTTCCTATGCGCGAATACATTCCTTTTATGCACAAACGAGAAAAATAAAAGTTCCCGTATTCCTTAATATTCGCGTGCGCGCTCTCCGTAGTTTGCATTGTAGCGGAGAGGAATAAAAGATTATAAGGAGCATTTGATAATGCACAAAACGATTAACAGTACGGAATTCCGTAAGATGATTTTGGTCGGCGCGAAGCAGCTTGAACTCAACCGCGCCAAAGTAGACGCACTTAACGTATTCCCTGTTCCCGATGGGGATACGGGTACGAATATGTCGTTGACGATGCAGTCGGCGGTAAAGGAGCTTTCCCTTTGTCAGTCCAACGGCTTTGTGGAAATTTGCAACAGCGTTTCCAAGGGCGCGTTAAAGGGCGCAAGAGGGAACTCCGGCGTTATTATGTCGCAAATTCTTAAAGGGATTTGCAACGTCTTGGTAAAGGCGGAAAAGGAAGTAGACACCAAAACCTTCGCAAAGGCGATGGAACAAGGTACGAAAGTGGCTTACGGCGCGGTGTCCGTACCCAAAGAAGGTACGATTTTGACCGTTATTCGTATGATGAGCGAATACGCGGTGAAGGTTGCTTCAAAAAAGAAGAACTTTGAAGACTTTTTCCGTGACGTTATCGCGGAAGGGGACAAGGCTTTGGCGCTTACGCCCGAGCTGTTGCCCGTACTCAAAAAGGCAGGGGTAGTTGACTCCGGCGGCGTTGGGCTTATGACCATTTTCAAGGGCTTTAACGCGGCGCTTACGGGCGAAGAAGTAGCGGAAACGGTAATGGAAGCGGACGATTCCAACGATGAAAACGAATTTGGCGACAATTCGGCAATCATCGGTATGGAATTGGGTGAAATCGAATACGCATACTGCACCGAATTCTTTATTATCAACTTAAAAAAGAGCACCACCCTTTCGGCAATCGACCGTTTGCGCGAAAAATTGATGGCAATCGGCGACAGCGTAATTTGTATCGGGGATTTGGAGCTTGTAAAAGTACACGTGCATACCAACCAACCCGGTAAGGCTTTGACCTACGCGTTGGAGCTTGGCGAGCTGGAAAGACCTAAAATTGAAAATATGTTAGAGCAGAACCGCCAGCTGAAAGCAAAGATGGAAGCGGAAAGAAAGGAAATGGGGATGCTCGCCATTTGTACGGGCGCGGGGCTTTCGGAAATTTTCAAGGAATTGTTCGTAGACCGCATCATCGAAGGCGGACAAACGATGAACCCGTCCGCAAGCGACATCGCAAGCGCGGCGCAAAAAATCAATGCGGAGCATATTTTCGTGTTCCCCAACAACAAAAATATCATTCTTGCGGCGGAGCAAGCCAAGAGTCTTATCGAAAACAAGACCATTCACGTAATTCCTACCAAAAACGTGCCCCAAGGCTTTGCGGCGGCGTTGGAATTCAACCCCGAAGTCAGCGCGGAAGAAAACAAGACGAATATGATTCACGCGTTGGATAACGTAAAGGTGGGGCAGGTCACGTATGCCGTGCGCAACACGTCGCTCAACGGCTTCTCGATTAAGGAAGGCGATATCATCGGCTTGGACGACAAGAAGGTGTTGGCGAAGTCCCATTCGTTGGAAGAAACGGTGATGAAGCTGATTGGTAGAATGAAGGAAGATTTCCATCAGGTTATCACGTTGTACTACGGCGAAGACGTCAAGGAAGAAGAAGCGGAAGCGTTGGTGGAAGCGATTGCGGAAAAATATCCCGATTGCGACGTGGATTTCCATAACGGCGGTCAGGCGGTTTACTATTACATTTTGGCTTTGGAATAAGTTGAAAGATGAAAAACCGTATAAATATACAATTTTAGTGGAATAGTAAGCGGGAAGGGCGGCGGCGCTTTTCCCGCTTGTGTATTTTTTGGCATATCCCAACAAAGGCTTTTGCCGATGGAAAACAGGGTATCGCTTTACATAAAATCGTTGTTTTATAAAGGAAGAAGTATGAAGCTTTCGACGTTGCGTTCTATCGGAGAGAAACGCGAAAAGGATTTTCAAAAATTAGGGGTAGACGGGGTGGAGGAGCTCGTCCGCTTTTATCCGCGCGCGTATTTAGATTTAACGGAGCGCGCGTCCTTGCGTACGGCGTACCATAACGATATGGTGCTCGTTGCCTGTCAAGTAAACCGCGTAACGCCCGTAAGCTATGGCAATAAGCGTAAAATGATTAAGGCATTTTGTTCGCAGGACGGATTTCCCTTTACCGTCGTGTGGTTTAATCAGCCGTACGTGGCGCAAAAACTGAAAGCGGGAGAATATCTCTTTTACGGCAGAGTGCAAAATAAGTTTGGGCAAGTGTCGTTGGTAAATCCTACCTTTGAAGAGCTGGACAAAAACTACCGCTTAAAGGGGATAGTGCCCGTGTATCCGCTTCGCGGTACGCTTTCGCAAAAGACGGTACGTGCAGCGGTGAAGGAAGGCTTGCAAAAAACCGATTTAAAGACGGTAATTCCGTATCCGATTGTAAAAAAATACGATTTACCCGATTTAGAACGGGCATTTTACGAAGTGCATAACCCCACCTCGCACGAAAATAAGGATATTGCCGCAGAGCGCATTGCGTTGGAAGAATATTTTACGCTGATTTCCGCTTTTAAGCTTATCAAGGGCGGCAAGGAAGAAGTGCGCCTGCATAATTATACGGTAACGGCAAGCGAAGTAAAAGCGTTTGCGGGGCGGTTTGGGTTTGAATTTACCGACGGACAAAAACGGGCTGTGAACGAGATTTACGAGAATTTGCGTGCGCCGACGCGTATGAACAGACTAATTCAAGGCGACGTAGGCAGCGGAAAAACCGCCGTGGCGCTTTGCGGTATTTTTATGGCGGTAAAAAGCGGGTATACGGCGGCATATTTATCGCCCACCGAAGTGTTAGCGGCACAAAATTATCAGGTATTGCAACGGTATTTTCCCGATTACACGGTGGGGTATCTTGCAGGCGGTATGACGGCGAAGGAAAAACGGGAGATGAAAGCCCGTATCAAGAATGGGGAAATTGATATTCTTTGCGGTACGCACGCCATTTTACAAGGGGACGTGGAAACGCCCAGGCTTTCCTTTATCGTATGCGACGAGCAGCACCGCTTCGGCGTGGCACAGCGCAACGCTTTGGCGGAAAAGGGCGTAGGTACGGATATGCTGGTAATGAGCGCGACCCCCATTCCGCGTACGTTATCCTTGATTTTTTACGGGGATTTGGACGTGACCACCATCACCGATAAACCCAAGGCACGGCAGGAAATTTCGACGGGGATTATTCCCGAAAGTAAATATGAAGATATGCTGGATTACGTGCGCGAACAAACGGCGGCGGGGAAGCAAGCGTATTTCGTTTGCGCAAAAATCGACGACGATGAAGAAGGGTCGGTGATGAGCGTAACCGAGCTGTACGAAGAACTCAAAGGCAGGCTGCCGACGGTGCGGTTTGGGTTATTGCACGGCAGAATGAAGGACAAGGAAAAAGCGGAGGTGATGTCCGCGTTTAAAAACGGCGGGTACGATTGTTTGGTTTCAACGACGGTTATTGAAGTCGGAGTGGACGTACCCAACGCAACGATTATGATTATTTATAATGCCGAACGCTTTGGCTTATCCCAGCTGCACCAGCTTCGTGGGCGCGTTGGCAGGGGCGCGGAAAAGAGCTACTGCTTCTTGCTGATGGGGACGGAGAGCGAAACGGCAAGAGAACGGCTTTTGACCTTAAAAAATCATTCCGACGGCTTCAAAATTGCCGAAAAGGATTTGGAAATGCGGGGCAGCGGCGACTTTTTCGGTACGCGACAATCGGGAAAAATGCTTTCGGATATCAAAAATTTGCGTTATCCGACCAGCGTGATTTTTATGGCGAAGAAGCTTTCCGACGACGCGTTTGAAGGCAGATTTGACGACGATAGACTGCGCGAAGCGGCGTTGAAAAAATATGCAAAATTAAAAGACGTTGTACTCAATTGACGAAGAAAAAATAAAAAACGGCGGGGGCAGGTACGCGTCTTTGCGTATTTTTCGTAAAATTTTATCAAAATTTAGCAAATTTTTTCCTTAGGAGTCTTGACTGTATAAAAAATTTGTAGTATAATAACGGTTGAAGGATGCTATAATGGAGGTGTAACTATGGCAGTAAAGAAAACCACGGTAGATTTTGCGATGTTTAAGTTTGATAAAGACGGTTTAATGCCCGTCGTAACGCAGGATTATGAAAGCGGCGAGGTTTTAATGCTTGTTTATATGAATAAAGAAGCCTTAGAAAAAACGTTTGCCACCGGTTACGCGCATTATTATAGCCGTTCCAAGAAAACCGTTTTTAAGTACGGCGAAACGCTTGGCAATACGCAAAAGGTAATTGTGGCAAGCCTTGATCACGATGGGGATAGCTTGCTGTTAAAGGTAATGCAAAAGGGCAACGCGGACGCGGAAAAAAATCAATTTACCTGCTTCCCTACGCAAATCAAAGGGGAATACAACAATATCGGCGCGGAAATGTTTGGTCGTTTACAGCGCATTCTTTCCGACGTAAGGAAGAACCCCCAAGACGGCGCGTATACCAGCTTCCTGTTTGTGCGCGGCGTGGATAGAATCGGCAAGAAGGTCGGCGAAGAAGCGGTAGAGCTTGTCATCGCAGCGAAGAATGGGGAAAAGGTCGGCGTTGTAAATGAAGCGGCGGATCTTTTATATCACGTAATGGTATTGTTGAACGCGACGGACGTAAAAATTTCGGAAGTTTGCGCGGAGCTTTGCAAACGCAACCGATAAATATTAGAAAAGTACTTAACAAAGGCGGCGATTTTCGCCGCCTTTAACATTTGTGCAATCCCTTTAAAAATCAGGCAAAAAAGGCTCTCTACTGTGAGTAGAGAGCCTTTTTTTTGAGTAGAGTTATTCTCGAAAGAGTAGGTTGACTTATTTTGATGGCTTTGGGTATAATGGATTTAACGCCTTGTCAAAAAGGAAAACGGCGTTTGCTACTATGATAGGTTTATACTCTATCGGCAGGCTCCGTTTCGCTAAAAAAACAAAAAAACCGCAAGGAAACTACAAAACCTAACCGTTTGTGAATTGTTATACTACTTCAAGCCGCACGTGCGCGGCAATATTTACGCTTAGGAGCGTCGGTATGGCAAGAAGGATTGTGGTGACAAGCGGAAAGGGTGGCGTTGGAAAGACGACGGTGGCGGTATATCTTGCCGCGCAGCTTGCCAAAAAGGGGCAAAGGGTCATCGTTTGCGACGGGGATTTTGGATTGAATAACGTGGACGTTACCGCGGGCGTGGAAGAGCTGGCAAGCTACGACGTGGTGGACGTTATCGAGGGGCGGTGCCGTGCGAAGCAGGCGCTTATACAGCATCCGCGCTGTCCCAACCTTTACGTTTTGACCAGTCATCACGCCGCGCCCGAAAGGTACGTTTCGCCGCAGTCGGTAAAGGTGGTTTTGGAAACGCTTGCGCCGCAGTTCGATTTTATTTTTATCGACAGCCCTGCGGGGATAGACGACGGCTTTCACCGCGCCGTGGCGATTGCGGACGAAGCCATTATCGTTACTGTGCCACAGCTTTCTGCCGTGCGTGACGCCGATAGAGTGATAACGGTGCTGAAAAGCTATCGTTTGGAAAAGCTGCAGCTTGTCGTCAATCGGGTGCGCGGGGAGTTGTTGGTCGGCGGGGAATGCCTATCGCCGACGGATATTGCCGAGCTTATTAAAGTACCCTTGCTGGGTGTGTTGCCCGAAGAATACCGCGCGGCGGGAGATATTTTCAACGCACATTCGTCCTTTAAGATGATGGCGAACAATCTACTAACCGAAAAAAACAAGATATTTGACGTAACAAGGAAGTATAGCGGATTTTTCGGGAACGTACGACGCGCCCTGAAAAAGAAATTGTAAGGGGGGCGGATATGAAAAAGAACGCGGAAGAACGGGCGAGAGTCAGCCACGTGATACAGGCGGATAAATCGGTGATGAGCGACGCGTGCAAAGCGCTTGTTTTGCAGGATTTTGCCGAGAAATTTAACGAATATTTTGACGTTATCGGTTTACCGAGAATGGAAATCACCTGCCAAAACGGCGAATATACCGTGGAAATGGTGTTTAAAGCAGAACGAATAAAGAAGTTTAACGTCTTAAAATAATAGATACAAAAACATACTACATAAGGAGAAAGATTATGGAAAAGAGACTTTTTGATATCGTTACCGATTCCGGTTGCGATATGCCCAAGGAATATTTTAAGGAGCACGGCGTGGAATGTGTTCCGCTTGGCTTTACGATGGACGGAGTCAACTATGAAGGAGAAGACGGCGCACAAATCGACGTGAAAGAATTTTACGACAAGCTGCGCGGCGGTTGTATGCCCACAACCTACCAAGTCACCGCGGAAGTGGCTAAGCCGCACCTTGAAAAGAGCCTGCAAGCGGGTAGGGACGTACTGGTGCTTACCTTTTCTTCGGGCCTTTCAGGGACTTCGGGCAGCTTCCAAATGGCAGCAAAAGAGCTTGCCGAAAGCTATCCCGAAAGAAAAATTTGCGTGGTGGATACGCTTGCTGCGTCGATGGGGCAAGGCTTGTTGCTCGATTACGTGATTACAAAGGCGGATAGCGGCGCAACGCTTGAAGAAACGGCGGAGTATGCCGAAGAGATAAAATGGAAGATTTGCCACCTGTTTACCGTGGATAATTTATTCCACTTAAAGCGGGGCGGGAGATGCTCGTCCGCAACGGCGATTATCGGTTCCATTTTAAAAATCAAGCCCCTTATGCACGTGGATGACGCAGGGAAGCTTATCGTTACGGGCAAGGCGATGGGACGAAAAAAAGCCATTGCTACGCTGGTGGAAAAGCTGTTTGAAACCCACGATTTAGCGGAAAACGACCAAATTTTTATTAGTCACGGCGATTGCGCGGACGACGTAGAATATGCCGTTTCGTTGCTGAAAAATCGGCTGCCGAACGTGCAAATTTTCGTGCATTATATCGGTGCGGTCATCGGTGCGCATTCCGGCCCTGGCACGATTGCACTTTTTTATAAAGGCAAAAAAAGATAAGTTAAAAAAGAAACGGAGCTTCTTGGCGGAAGCTCCGTTATTTCATATTTTATAGACTTCGGTTACCTTTAAAAGCTCGTTTTCAACGGTGAATTTGATTTCATAATCGCCAAAACGCATTCCGTAAAGGCGCGTGGGGTCATCCTGATAGGAAGGACGGGGGTCGTCGGCAAGACATTCAATCAAGCCGCGGCGTTTTTCCCTGTCAATCACGGAAAGCAACTCGTCGGGGAAGTCCACCTGCAAGGCGTGGCGTTGGTGTTCTTCCGCATAGCCGCCCGTGGCGCCCATATGGCAATCGGCAAAGGGCAGGTAGGGCTTCACGTCTAACACAGGCGTGCCGTCCAGTAGGTCCGCACCCGATACGATAAGTACCACGCCATCCTTTTCCCGTTCTTCCACGCGAACAAGACGCACGCAGGAAAGACCGATGTGATTGGGGCGGAAAGGGGAACGGCTGGCAAATACGCCTACGCGTGTATTGCCGCCCAAACGGGGCGGGCGTACGGTGGGTGAAAAGTCCGTTCGATGCGCCTTGGAAAAGTCGAAAAGCAGCCACAAATGGGAAAAGCCTTCGATGCCGCGCAGGGCGTCGGGGTGGCGGTATTCGTCCGTGAATACGATTTCGGCGGTGAGCGACGGCGCTCTGCCGCTTTGGCGGGGGATACCGAATTTTTCTTTAAAATCGCTGCGAATATAAGCAACGGGCTTTACGGTGAATTCGTTCATAGCAAAGGTATTATACTCTTTTTGGTGGGGTTTGTCAAGGCTTGGTCGTTGTAAGCGAAATAAAAAGCATTCCGTGGCAACGGAATGCTTTCGTATTATAAGAAAGTGATAAAAAGCCAGCACGCACCCAGCAAAATCGCCAAAAACGTGAAGTTGAACGCGGAGAATAAAAGCAAATATTTCTTCGTGCCGTTGTGGTCGTGCGACGTATATTCACGGAAGGTAATCAAGCTGGCAAGGGAAGAAATCAGCGTGCCTACACCGCCGATATTTACGCCGAGAAGCAGGGGCTTCCAGTTGGCGGTAAATTGCGAAAGCAGTATGGCGGACGGAACGTTGCTGATGACCTGACAGGAAAGGGTGGAAACGAGCAACGCGTTTTGTTTCATTAAGTAACCGAACAGGTTCTGCACCGCATCAATTCGCGACATATTCCCCGAAAAGATAAAGAATGCCACAAAGGTTAATAAAAGTCCGTAATCCACTTGCGCCAATGCTTTTCTATCCATAAAAAGCAGGACGGCAGGGATAATAATCAAGCCTATCCAAAAGGGAATAATACGGAATACGATGATAATCGACAGGGCGAAGAGCAGTCCGTAAATTAGGGTGCGCCAGGTAGGCAGTTGGATTTTCTCTTCGGAGATTTCCACACATTCCTTTTTCACGAAAAGGAAACAGCACAAGGTAATCAGCGCAACAGAGATAAGAAAAGGGGGCAGCATTGTCAAGATAAACGCCCCTGTGGGAATATTGAATTTGGAATATAAGTATAAATTTTGCGGATTACCAAAGGGGGTGAGCATACCGCCTAAATTTGCCGCTATGTTTTGCATAATAAACGTAAACGCCATATATTTCTTTTTGTTCGTAGACGACAAAACGAAATAGCCAAGGGGCAAAAAGGTTAAAAGCGCCATATCGTTGGCAATCAGCATTGAACCGATAAAGGTAACGTAGGAAAGCGCCAACACACACGCGCGGGTGTTTTTGAACACCTTGACAATTTTTTGCGCTAAGAAGAAAAAGAAACGGATATTTTTCAAAGCGCAAACGACGGCGAGTACACAAAAAAGGCAGGTGAGCGTTTTCCAGTCGAAGTAATCCAAATATTTGGCGTCGGGCGGCACAATAAAGGTGGTAACGATTGCGGCAAAAAGCGCGATAAGTAAGACCGCATTCTTCTTTACAAAAGGAAGAAGGCGGCTATAAAGGAATTCCTTTAACCATTGCTTTATGTGATGGGAGTGGTGTGCCGTGTGTTTCGTGTGCATAATGTTTCCTGCTTGATTTTAGCGTATATTTTATCAAACGGTAATCATTATAATACTTTTATATAAAAAAAGCTATCATTTTATTGACGAAATTTAAAAAACTTGACATCTTTTTCTTTTGCGCGTATACTTAAAAAAAGGAGAGTAGATAATGGACGTCAAGCTTGGAAAATATCGGCATTTTAAGGGCAAGGAATACGAAGTGATCGGCGTGGCGAAGCATTCGGAAACGCTGGAAGATTTGGTGGTGTATCGGGCTTTATACGAAGGCGGCGGGCTTTGGGTGCGCCCTGCTTCGATGTGGAACGAGGAAGTGGAAAGGGACGGAAAAAGGTATAAAAGATTTACCTTTATCGAATAATACTTAGCGTATGTTGCATACGCGTTTGATAGCAAAAACCGCGCCGAAAGCGGACGCGGAAAATATTCTTTTTTGGCATTCCTATCGCATAAGCGTTTTGGGGGATAGGCTTTTCCGTATGGAACGAAGTGAAAACGGAAAATTCCGTGATTGCGCCACGCAAGCGGTTTGGTTTCGGAATATGCCCAAGCAGGAATTCGCTTTTTTAGACCAAGGGGAAATCGCCTACGTTATCACGCCCGCTTGCACGCTGATTTTAAGCAAAGCAAGGGGGCAGGTATGCGTTGAATTAAACGGGAGGCGGGTGCTTGCCGACAATGCGGACAATTTGTTGGGCACGTATCGTACCTTGGACAACTGCAACGGCGACGTGCGCTTTGCGCCTTGGATCAAGGGGGATAAGCCCACCAAAATTCGTTTGGAAAACGGGGTTTGTTCTAAATCGGGCGTAGCGGTTTTTGCCGATAATTCCTTATCCTTAGGCGACGACGGACAGGTGAAAAACGAACGCGCGGACGGTACGGACGAGTATATTTTTGCATTCGGCGACGATTATCGCGGCGCGGTGCGCGCGCTGTATCAAATCACGGGAATGCCACCGCTTGTGCCGCGTTTTGCCTTGGGCAACTGGTGGAGCAGGTATCACGTGTATACGGATAAGGAATACTTGCAGCTTTTAAACGGTTTTGAAGAACGGGAAATTCCGTTAAGTGTTGCCACCGTGGATATGGACTGGCATTATTCCGATGAACACGCGATGAAAAAGCGGCTCTCCGCTTTAAAAAGATACAGCCCCGAATACGTTGGTACGCCTGCGGTCAACGTGGGTTGGACGGGGTACAGCTGGAACGAAGAGCTTTTCCCCGACCCTGTGGATTTTTTGCAAAAAGTCAAAGCCAAGGGCTTAAAGGTGACCTTGAATTTACACCCTTCGGACGGGGTTCGGTTTTGGGAAACCGCCTATTCCAAAATGGCAAATGCGGTAGGCGCGGACGCGGCTACGGAGCGGGTAATTCCCTTTTCCTTCACAAGCGATTTATTTATCAACGCGTATTTTGACGTGCTGCACGCGCCGCTGGAAAAGCAGGGTGTGGATTTTTGGTGGATGGACTGGCAGCAGCCGAATATTCCTTGGCTTGACGCGGGGCGCGATGAAAAAACGGAAAGCGTTAAAAAGGGGCAAGCGCAAGGTGCGGACAAGGATTACGACCCTTTGTGGGCGTTAAATCATTATCATTATTTAGACAATGCCAAAAATGGAAAAACGCCGTTGATTTTGTCGAGATACGCAGGGGTCGGTTCCCATCGGTATCCGCTTGGTTTTTCGGGGGATACGGAAATTAGCTGGGCAACGCTTGCCTATTTGCCCTACTTCACGGCGACGGCGAGCAACGTAGGCTATACGTGGTGGAGTCACGATATCGGCGGGCATAATTTGGGCGAAAAAAACGACGAGCTGTATTTGCGGCACATCCAGTACGGGGTGTTCAGCCCCGTTAATCGGTTGCATTGTTCGTGCGAAGAAACGGTGACCAAAGAGCCGTGGTATTACGGTGCGCAAGGATGGATAGCGCAGGAATTTTTGCGCTTTCGGCATAAGCTCGTTCCCTATTTATATACGGCGGCGTACCGCACGCACAAGGATGGAATCGCGCTTATCGAGCCGCTGTATTACGAATGGAAAACGCCGCAGGCATACGCCTATAAAACGGAATATTTATTCGGCGGCGAGTTATGCATTGCGCCTGTGACAAGTAGGACGAATGCGGACGGCTACGCGCGGGTGAACGCGTGGTTGCCGCAGGGAATTTGGACGGATATTTTCACGGGCGACGAATACGCAATCGGCGAAGGGGGCAAGGAGCTGGTTTTGCTGCGCGGAAGCGAGAGTATCCCCGTATTGATAAAAAGCGGCGGCATTTTGCCCCTTGCGCTGGATAAGGGAAACGGCTGCTTGAATCCTAAGCATTTGGAAATTTGGTCGTATCTCGGCAAGGGGGAATATACCTTATACGAAGACGGCAAGGAAAAGCAAAAAAACGGAGAGCTTTTGACGAGTTTTGTTGCCGATTATACAAAAAGCAAGGGGACAGGTACGCAATCATTACAAATTATTGCGCGCGGCGATAAGTCCGTGATTCCCGATAAGAGAGTGATTTCCGTTCGCTTTAAAAATTTGCCTAAGGCGAAAATTCGTCTGTTTGTGGACGGAAAAGAGTATGCGGCGGAGGAATGGTTGACCGATTGTGCCGCGGTGAAATTTGTGCTGGAAGTCGGCAAGACTTACTGTGTGCGCGCGGAGTTTTCGCTCCGAAGTAAGTTGGAAAAGCAAAAGGCGCGCGCGCAAAAGGAATTGACGTTAGCGCAAGGAAAAAATGCGGAAAAGCTTGCCTTGTACCGCGCGTTGAAAAAAGTAAAATCGCTGGCGGAATTTAAAGCGGCGGTGGAAAATTCAGGGCTTTTGGAAGCCGTCAAAAAGCGGCTTTTAGAAACGCTGTAAAATAAAAAGCGAGCGGATTATCGCTCGCTTTGTGTTTTGTTTACAGCTTATTTTTTGGGCAAACCTTGATGCATACGCCGCACACGCTTCCCCTGCCGACGTCTTGGAAGTGTTCTTTCATATATTTCGAGCATTTTTCAGCGTCGAAATTGCGTTCGCCGTTTAAGGTGGGCAGCTCCCCGTAAATTGCGCCGGCAGGGCAGGCTTTTTGACAAAGTGTACAGCTGCCGCAGCCGTTTTCAATGACGGGCAGTTCGCTTTGCAGCGGGCAATCGGTGAGCACGGTGGCAAGGCGTACCTTGCTGCCGTAGTCCGTGGATAAAAACAAACCGCTTTTCCCTACGAAGCCGAGACCCGAAAGCACCGCCGCCGTTTTATGCGTAACCAAGCCGCGGTAGGGGTTATGCTTGCCCAAGCTTTGGCTGGCGGCAACGGGCAAAGCGGAAAATCCGTGCTTTTCTAACATTCTGCCGATACGGAAAGCCACGCTATCCAACAACGCGTTTGCCGTGCGGTAGTGCTGGAAATACATAAACGACGGTCCGTTTTCCACCGTTTTCAACACCGCGTCCGAAAGCTTCACGCCCAAGGAAACTGCATAGACGAGCTGCGGCTGGTCGGAAACGGGCGGTGTGGGAAGCTTGCAAAAGCCTACGATATCCGCGCCGAGCTCGGCGGATAATGCCTTGATTTCCGCTTGGATAGCGGGGATTTGTTGTATATTTTGCGTTGCGGACGGTTGTTCATTCGCGGGTGTTTGGGTCGTCGTTTGCATAGCTTGCACCTATTTGACATTCGTTTTTGTTTATTATATAGCAACCGCGCAAAAAAGTCAAGACAATGTGGGCGTTTGACTGCGCGG
>JAZSGC010000032.1:0-2032 GCA_045532525.1 Candidatus Scatosoma sp. | reverse complement strand
TATACGTAACGGTATACGTATTGGATTGGGAAAAGAAAGTAAGTGAATCATTACCGATTACCGTAGGCTTGTTTAGCAGTATTAAAAGCACGACAGTGTATGGATACGGCAATAATACGGCAACCACCGTTGACGAACATTACGGCACGGCGTTGGTAGAAACGACAGTGACGACCCAAGGCGCGTACGTGACCTTTGCAATTGAGGAAGCGGGCGATTATCAAATTGTGGCGTACTACGATAATGAGGGCACTTCCAACGCTACTGTTACACCTATGATCACGGGTTTGTTTTTCGATGAACCAGAACCTGCTTTACCTGAAATCACCACTTCGGTTTTTGTAGATACCACTTCAAAATCGGCATGGGAAGCAAACGGCTACGGCTCGGACGGCTACTTGGTTTTGGGCGGCGTGAAGGCGTATTCGAATATGTACACTGAGCGGGGCAACGACGGTAAAACGGAAATTTCCTTGTATAAAAATGGTGACAATTCCATCTACTACAATTCGACTTTAAAATCTACGGACAGCACCGCGCCCATTTCAGGATTTGTGTTAAACGGTAGTTCCGTTTGGCAAGTCCCCACGGGTACGCATTGGGTCGGTCAACCTGATTTGTATATCCCTGGCACGGAAACGACCTATCCCGTACGTTTGCATAATAACATTGCGGGACCTTATAAGGATTTTGGTTTAGGATTTACCTTACGTGAAACGGAAAAAATATACGTAACGGTATACGTATTGGATTGGGAAAAGAAAGTAAGTGAATCATTACCGATTACCGTAGGGTTATACAGCGGTATTAAAAATACGACGGTGTATGGATACGGCAATAATTCGGCAACCACCGTTGACGAACATTACGGCACGGCGTTGGTAGAAACGACGGTGACGACCCAAGGCGCGTACGTGACGTTTGCTATTGAGGGCGCAGGCAATTATCAAATCGTAGCATATTACGATAATCAGGGTACTTCTAACGCGTCGATTGCGCCTATGCTCACGGGCTTGTTCTTCGATAAGGAAATTTACCCCGAAGTCACTTCCACTTCGCTTTCCTTGGACGGGGATATCGGCGTGAACTACTACGTAGGGGCGCGCGGTCAGGATTTGGCAGGCGGATATTTGCAGGTGAAATATGCAAACGGCAATATCCAGCAAGTTCCCGTGCCAGACAGAAACACGGACGGCACCTATAAATTCCAAGTGAAGATCGCGGCGAAGGATTATGCGGCTAGGATGAAAGTGCGTCTGTTTGACAAAGACGGCAATGCAATTTCAAAAGCGTTTACATACAGCGCGGCAAGCTACGTAAAATCCATCTTGAGTGCAGGCGCGGCGGTATACGGTGAAAAACTGGTTGCGCTGGCGACGGCATTGGACGATTATGGCAAAGCGGCAGAGAACCTGTTCTACGGTGAAAGCAATACCTTTACTGCAGACCTTAGCGCGGTGACGACAAGCACCTTGACGGCGCATAAGTTCAGCGTTTCGGGTAGCTTGCCTGTGGGTGTTAAGCTTAGCGATTTCTCTTTGTCGCTGAAATCCACGACTTCGCTGAAAATTTACTTCACGGCGGAATCGCTGGACGGCATTGTTTGTAAGGTAGGGGATACGGAGGTTGCGCCTGAGGCGACGGGCGTAGCGAACGAATACTGTATCGTTATCGAGAACATCAACGCGAAGGATTTGGATACGAATTACGTCGTAAGCATTGGCGGGTATCAATTAACCCTGAACACCTTGTCGTATTCGCTTAGGGCGTTGGAATACAGCTCGAACGCAAGCTTAAAGACGGCAATGCAGGCGTTGTATTTGTACAATCAAGCGGCGAACGCATATTTTGAGGAGGCATAAGGCGATGAAAAAGAAAGAATATCAAAACATAGACTTAGAAATCATTCTTTTTGCTGAAGACGTTGTTCGCACAAGCGGAGACGGAGATGAAACGGAAAGAATTCCGTTCGACGACGCCTTGCCTTCGTTTGGCATATAAACGGAAATCTTATTTTGCTCAGCCGATTAAG
>JAZSGC010000116.1:0-20724 GCA_045532525.1 Candidatus Scatosoma sp. | reverse complement strand
AATCATCCAGAATGGTGGTCCATCGGAGGCTCGAACTCCGGACACCAGGATTAAAAATCCTGTGCTCTACCAACTGAGCTAATGGGGCGTATAGTGGGCGCTATTTTGTTTGTATGCCACATAGGTGGCTGGGGTGGCAGGATTTGAACCTACGAATGCCGGAATCAAAATCCGGTGCCTTAACCACTTGGCGACACCCCAATATAGGTTAAAAAAGTGGGGCGGGCGACGAGAATCGAACTCACGACCTCCAGGGCCACAATCTGGCGCTCTAACCAACTGAGCTACACCCGCCATATATTTTGTGGTGCGCCTGAAGAGATTCGAACTCCTGACACACGGCTTAGAAGGCCGTTGCTCTATCCAACTGAGCTACAGGCGCATAAACGACACGCTCTAATTGTTGGAGCGGGTGATGGGAATCGAACCCACGCGGCCAGCTTGGAAGGCTGGAATTCTACCATTGAACTACACCCGCATTTCGTCGCACTTCACCGCTGTATCGACAACGCTTGTATATAATAGCATTATTAAATTAAATTGTCAAACACTTTTTGCCGTTTTTTGCAAAAAAATCCGAAAAAATTTAATTTATTTTCTCGTGGATAAATTTTTCACAAAAAATGTGATTTTTTAACTTTCCTGTAAAAGCATAAACATTTTTTATTATTTTCAACACATTCGAGAAAAAGTATGCTATAATAAATTTGACGATGAATTTTCCTTATTTTCAACGGCAACTATGCCGTGCGGAAACAAAAATCACCGTATTAGTAAAAAGGAAAAGCCCGAACGGAACAGTAGCACCCAAAGATATACGTTCAGTACGCCAAGTAAGGGCATCAATACCATCAGCAGCAGGTCGGTTCGGCGGTATTTCATTATAAACATACACACGTATATACTAATCGCGCCGCCTAAAGCTCCCGTTATGCAAAGCTTTCCCGTTGATTTTGTGGGCTTGGGGGCAGGGGCCGCGTCACGCTCCGTCGCATTTTCCGTTGCGGAAATCAGCGGCTCGGCTTGTGCGTTTAATTCGGCTTGTTTTTCTTTTTCGCGCAACGTTTTCACCAAAACGAACGCGTAGAAATTGACGGCGATGATATAGGCAATCAATAATATATATAAAAGTATCATAGCAAAAGTATGGCGCAAAATTGCGTAAAAAATAACAATAGGCGGTTTAATTATGAAAAAAAGAGCGTTGGTTAGTGTTTCTGATAAAACGGGCATTGTGGATTTTTGTAAAAGATTATTCGCTTGCGATTACGAAATTATTTCCACGGGCGGTACGGCGAAAGCGTTGCAGGAAGCAGGGCTTCCCGTTATCGGTATCAGCGAACTTACGGGCTTCCCCGAATGCTTGGACGGCAGAGTAAAAACCCTGCACCCCGTCGTGCACGCGGGCTTGCTTGCGATGCGTTCCAATCCCGAACATATGGCGCAGCTGAACACGCTTGGTATCAATACCATCGACGTGGTTGCCGTCAATCTTTATCCTTTCAAGGCGACCATTTCCAAGCCCGACGTTACTTTTGCGGACGCCGTCGAAAATATCGATATCGGCGGGCCTACGATGCTCCGTGCGGCGGCGAAAAACTATCAGGACGTAGCCGTTGTCGTCGACCCTAAGGACTACGAAAGAGTACTTTCTGAGTTGGAAGCAGGGGAAATCACGCTTGACACCAAAAAATACTTGCAGTACAAGGTGTTTGCGCATACGGCGGTATACGATAGTATGATTTCCAACTACTTAGCGCAGCAGCTGGATATTCGTTTCCCCGATAGCATTACCTTTGCCTATGAAAAAACGCAGGATATGCGTTACGGCGAAAATCCCCATCAGGGCGCGTCCTATTACAGCGAGGAATTTATACGCGCGGGCTCGCTTTCCAAGGCAAAACAGCTTTGGGGCAAGGAGCTTTCCTATAACAACATCAACGACGCAAACGGTGCGCTCGAACTCGTCAAAGAATTTGAAGAACCCTGCGTTGTGGCTTGTAAACACGCCAATCCTTGCGGCGTTGGTACGGGTAAGACCATTCACGAAGCTTACTTAAAAGCCTACGAATCCGACCCTGTTTCCGTGTTTGGCGGCATTTTGGCGATCAACGGCACGGTGGACGAGGCGACAGCAACGGAAATTCATAAAATTTTCATTGAAATCGTCATTGCCGAAGCGTTTACCGACGGTGCTCTTGAAATTTTGAAGCAGAAAAAGAATATCCGATTGCTGGAATTGCCCGACATCAAAGTCAAGCGTGAAGCAAGCGCATACGATATGAAAAAGGTATACGGCGGCTTGCTTGTGCAGGATTACGACAACACGCTGTTCGCGCCCGAAAACCTGAAAGTGGTAACCAAGCGCGCGCCGACCGAAGAAGAAATGCAGGCAATGCTTTTTAACTGGAAGGTTGTAAAACACACCAAATCCAACGCGATTGTGGTGGGCAAGGCGGATAGAACGACAGGTATCGGTATGGGGCAAACCAACCGTATTTGGGCGGCACAGCAGGCGATTGCACACGCGGGCGAAGAAGTTAAGGGCTCGGTAATGGCAAGCGACGCGTTTTTCCCCTTCCCCGATTGCGTGGAAGAATGTGTAAAAGCAGGAATCACCGCGATTATCCAACCGGGCGGTAGCATTAAAGATCAGCTTTCTATCGACGCTTGCGACGAAGCAGGGATTGCAATGATTTTTGTTGGTGATAGACACTTTAAACACTAATATAGACTAGAAAACCGCGGCGGAATACGGCCGTGGTTTTTAATAAAAAAAGGACTTCTTGCGAAATGGCAAAAAGTCCTTTTTATGTACTAAAAATTAAAAAATGAAAGGGGCAGGTATGCGATTAAAGGTTTTCCTGCGCCTTGCTTGCCTTATATTCACCGATTGCTTTGGAAAGCTGGTCGGGGCAAGAAGTGTTGCCCTTGCAACGAACGCCTGCAAGCAACGCTTCGATTTCGTTGATGTCCTTGCCTTCGACAAGGCGTGCAATCCCTTGCAGGTTGCCGCCGCAACCGCCGATAAAGCGTACGTTGTGCATTTTGCCTTCTGCGTCCACGTCAAAAAGAATTTGTCTGGAACAAGTACCTTTGGTAGAATAAGTAAACATAGAAAAAACCGTCCTTGTTGTTATTAGCTTGGCGTAAACGCCGATAGGGGAATGACGAGTGGGTCAATCCACCAACGTTTCGTAAATAGCGGAGTACAAATCCGAAGCCTTGCACTCCCAGTTTTTATAAATGCTTTGCGCCGTTTTCTTGTCGGGAATAACAAATTTCAATTCCAACATCGGCTGCGTAGGCGCAAGAATTTTTAAATACACGGTGTACGTGCCGTCGGTGTTTTGGTAATAATCCGACTTACATTCTTGACGAGTGCGCAGTTTTCCGCTGTTGCTTTTTATGAAAGCCGCAATCTCCTCGCGGACGCTTTTGGGAATGGCGATATAAAAACTGTTCAAGGTTTCCCTGCCGTCGCTGGTCAGGGCGTAAAGGGGTTCTTCATCAGGGGAGGAAACGCGGCATAAAAATCCGTTGTCAACCAGCTTGGGGAACAGCTCTACACAGTCCATATAATTCAGCCAGTTGTTGCCCGCCGTACACATTTCCACAACCGTGCGTTCGGAAAGCGCGCTTTCCATTTTATCAAAAACGAAAAGCACGATTAATTTATTGACGGACATCTCGCCCTGTATCTGCATTTGTAAAAACTCCTTTATTTTTGTGATAAAACGGAAAAAAGCCGCATTGCCTACGCGGCGCGACCAAATCCGTTGTAGGTAAATTTACGCTTCGAATTTTTTCAATCTTTCGATGAGCTCATCGCATTCGTCGTCGTAAATTTCCACGGTAACGGGCAAAGACAAATCCAAAGAGAAAATGCCCAAAATAGACTTCGCGTCTACCACGTATTTGCCGCTCTTCAAAAGAATTTCAAAAGCGTAGTTTTGCGTGATGTTCACAAACTCTTTTACTCTTTGCGCCATTTCAAGAGAAATTTTAATCGATTTCATAGAAAAATTACCTCCTTAAATCGTTACGCTTGTATTATATCGAAAAATGCAAAAAAAATCAAGATATTTCGCCAAAAAATATTTCTTATTTTTACAATTTGTGCTATAATGATAACAAAATGGTAAAAAGTTGGTCAATTTGACTTATGCTTTTCATAAAAAGGAGCGGACATCTATGGACTACGTAGAAAAGACGGTCAACAAAAATTACGTATATAAAGGCAAAATTCTCAATTTACGCTGCGACGACGCGCAGCTTCCCGACGGTAGACCCTGCAAACGCGAGATTATCGAGCACAGCGGCGGCGCGTGCGTCTTGTACGTGGAAAACGAATGCGTATTGCTCGTCCGTCAGTATCGCTACGCATATGGAGAAAGCATATACGAAATTCCCGCAGGCAAGCTGGAAAAAGGGGAAGACCCCATCCTTGCGGCGGCGCGAGAGCTGGAAGAAGAAGCGGGGGTAAAGGCAGAAAAATTGCAGCTTTTGTACGTAGCCTATCCCACGCCCGGTTATACGGACGAGAAAATTTATATCTACCGTGCGCAAGGCGGCGTAAAAACGCAAACCCACTTGGACGACGGCGAGTTTTTAGACACGGAATTTGTTCCGCTTACCAAGGTGAGAGATATGCTGCAAAAGGGCGAAATAAAAGACGCGAAAACCATCATTGCCCTGCAAGCATACTTTTTGCAAGAAAAGGAAGAAAAATAACACAAACATAGAAACGGATATACCAGGTACGCGTTGAAGTTATGTTTGTAAGGGGCAGGTACGCGTTGAAAAAATGATTAAACTAAGAAAAAAGGGTCGACGAATCGACCCTTTTCCCTTTCAAAAAACAATATAAGGAGACAAGAAAAAAGCATTAGTAGCCGCAGCCGCAGTTGCACTTACATTCACAGCCGCAAGAAGGGGTTAAGATAGCGGCAAGCGTGCCGTTTTTATACAAGCAGAACAACAGCGCGATGATTACGGGTAAGCCGCAACCGCTGAAAATGTTCGAGCAGAAGATCCCGTCCTTCGAACCGAGAACGAGCAAAGCGATAAGAATCCAAAGGGTCATATTACCCTGATTGCAACAAGTCATAAAAAACCTCCTGTGTTTCGCCGCAGGGGTATGTAATCGCTCCGTAAAGGAAAAGTCCTGCGGTTTTCTCTTTCTATTACATCATATTCCTGCTGTTACGCGTTTTGTGCCGCATATTCCTATAATCGACAAGAAAAAATCCGTCGAATTGTTATTTTTTACGTTCAATTCCTTGCCTTACGTAAAAAAATGCGGTATAATGGGGGTATACTCGTGGAGAACACGCCTTCGGCGGTTCTACCGTAAATACGGGTAAATTTCATTTTTGTCTACGGGTATCCCAAAAGGAACTCGATGGAGGTTTTATGCAACAAAATAAATTTTTTACCGCAAAGAACGTTGCGGTACTGGGCGTGTTGTTGGCGCTCGTCGTCGTTTTGCAGGCATTCGGCGGTTTGTTTCACATCGGTGCAGTACAGCTGAATTTCACCCTTATCCCCATTGTGCTGGGCGCAATTTTGCTTGGACCTTGGGCGGGCGGCTTTCTCGGTATGGCTTGCGGCGTCGTAGTCCTTATTCAAGTCATTATCGCCCCGTCGGGATTTTATTACATCATTTGGCTGAACGACCCCGTGATTACCGTCATCACCTGCACTGCAAAAACGACGCTGGCAGGGATAGCGGCAGGATTTTTATTTAAATGGCTTGAAAAGAAAAACCGTTACGTTGCCGTTTTTACTGCTTCGGCAATCGTACCCATCGTCAACACGGGCATATTTATTGTATGCTGCCTTTGGATGAATAAGAGCATTGCGCTCACGCAAGACTGGATGGTAAACACGCTGGGAATGAAAGAGCTGCTTGGCTTAAACCCGTTCGTCTTTATCCTGTTGGGGCTGGTTACGTTTAACTTTTTTGTGGAGCTTGGCATAAATCTTATCGTCGCGCCGGGATTACACACCGTGTATAAGGTCGTCGAAAAGCGCATAGGGAAATAAAAAATGATTATTTGTATTGATATCGGAAACACAAATATTAAATACGCCATTTATGATAAGGACGAGCTGAAGGTTTCTTTCCGCGTCGCTACCGATTTTAAAAAGACATCGGACGAGTTTGGCGCACAGCTCATCGGAATGCTTACGGCGCAGGGAATTTCGGCGGAAGACATTACAGGGGGGATTCTTTCTTCTGTTGTGCCTTCGCTTGATTACACCATCGATAAAATGTGCGCGCTGTATCTCAATATCCAGCCTTTGCATATTGCGCCGGGCTTAAAATCGGGGCTGAATATTCGTTGCGACGACGCCAGAGAGGTGGGGGCGGACCGTATCGTAAACTGCGTTTCCGCAATCGTCAGCTACGGAGAGGGTATCCCGATGATCGTTGTGGATTTCGGTACGGCTACCACCTTTAATATCATCAGCGAAAACAACGAGTTCATCGGCGGCGTTATTGCCCCCGGTATTAAGGGCTCGCTCGATTCTCTTGTCAACGGTACGGCAAAGTTGCCCCGCGTGGAAATTGAAGCGCCGAAAAGTATTATCGCAAAGAACACGGTTACCAATATGCAAGCGGGGATTGTATTCGGTTTTGCAGGGTTGACGGAATACATCGTCAAGCGTATCAAAAAGGAACTCAAAGTTCCGCGCGTAAAAACGATCGCCACGGGCGGCTTTTCCACGGTGATTGCTAAGGAAATTGAAGGTATAGACGTCGTAGATAAATTGCTTACCTTGAAAGGCTTGAAATATCTTTACGATTTAAACACGCAGGAAAAATAATCGTTCGTCACGGTAAACACGAGAAAGAAAATCAACACAGATAAAAAGGAGCAGAATATGGTTAAAAAAGTAGGCGTAGCGATATTAGGGCTGGGCGTCGTGGGCGGCGGCACCTATCAAACGCTTGTAGATCATCACGATTTTTATGTAAAAACACAACAGGTCGATTTGACTGTGGAAATGGTTTTGGATAAATCCATCGAGCGTTTGGACGCTTTGGGCGTTCCCGAAGAAAACCGCGCACGTAGCATCGAAGAAGTTATTGCTAATCCTGCGGTAGATATCGTCGTGGAAACCATCGGCGGCGTCGGCGCGGCAAAAGCGTTCGTTACCGCTGCGCTCCGCGAAGGCAAAACGGTCGTTACGTCGAATAAAGAGCTGATTTGTAAGCACTCGCACGAGCTGGAAGAAATTGCACGCCGTACGGGTTGCGGACTGTACTATGAAGCAAGCTGCGTAGGCGGCGTGCCTATTATTCGTACGCTTTTAGACGGCGTGCAGGCAAACCATATTCAAAAAATGATGGGTATCGTCAACGGTACAACCAACTATATCTTAACGAAAATGGCAAACGAGGGCGCGGATTATACCGAAACGCTGAAAGAAGCGCAGCGGCTTGGTTATGCGGAATTTGACCCCACCAACGACGTGGAAGGCTTCGATTCTATGTATAAGCTGTCCATTCTCTCGTCGATGGCGTTCCATACCAAAGTGCCGCACACGAATATTTTCCGCGAAGGCATTACCAAGATCGATGGCAAGGATATTGCTTTCGGTAAAGAGCTGGGCTATACCTTAAAGCTTTTAGCAATCGGTAAAAATACGGAAAAGGGTATCGAAGTGCGCGTACATCCTACGTTTATTTCTTCGTCCCACCCCTTGGCAAGCGTAAACGATTCCTTTAACGCCGTATATATGACGGGCGACGCCGTGGACGACGTAATGCTTTACGGCAGGGGAGCAGGCGCGTTACCCACCGCAAGCGCCGTGGTTTCCGACGTAATTTACGCGGCGACCCATTCGGAAGTAAAATATTCCACCTTTAAAAATAAGGCTACGGCGGAAAAAAACACCAAGTTCATTACCGATTTTGAAAGCGCATACTATCTTCGCCTCTCCGTTGCCGACGAAGTGGGCGTGTTGGCGAAAATGACGAGTATTTTTGCAAAATGCAACGTATCCGTGGTGGAAATTGCGCAAAAGGGTAGGGCAAGCGAAACGTCGAGAGTTCCGCTTATCATCATCACCCACCAAACGCGTGAAAATTCCATTAAGAAAGCCATCGAAAAAATCAATCAATCGGACTACGCAAAGGTCGAAGCGTTTATTCGCGTCGAAGAATAAGAAGTACGCCGAGACGGGTCACCGTCTCGGTTTTTGCATACATACAGGAGAAAATAATGCGCGGGCTTGTACTTATCAACGGCTATCCCAACGGTGAAAAATTTTATAAACAGGGCAATCGTATCGCGGAAGAACTTCGGTTATTTGGTATAGAAACGGACGTGCGCCGCAACGGCGAAATTTACGCCAAAATTTCCGCAGATGGAAGCGTGCAAACCAACGCGGCGAAGCAATACGCCTTCGTCGTGTATCTCGATAAGGATAAATATTTGGGCAAAATGCTGGAAGCGGCGGGCTTGCGCCTTTTCAATTCTGCGGCGGCGGTGGAAGTTTGCGACGATAAAATGCTTACCTACCTTGCCTTACGGCAGGCGGGCGTGCCGATGATAGAGAGTATTCCTGCACCGCTTTGTTATACGCCGAACGCCAAGGCGGACGAAGCATTTTTACAAAGCGTAGCGGATACACTCGGCTTCCCGTTGGTAATTAAACAAAGCTACGGCTCGTTTGGCGCAGGCGTTCATCTCGTACCTGGTATGCCCGAATTACAAAAAAAAGCCAACGAATTGCTACACGTCCCGCACTTTTATCAGCGGTTTATCGCAGGGGCGGCGGGTAGGGATATCCGCGTGATTGTCATCGGTGGTAAGGCGGTTGCGGCGATGGAGCGCGTGGCAAAGGCAGGGGAATTCCGCTCGAATATCGAGCTCGGCGGCGTAGGCAGGCAAATCACGCTGTCCAAGCAAGAAATGCACGCGGCGGAATGCGCGGCGCAGGCTTTGGGGTTGGATTATTGCGGCGTAGATCTTTTGCAAACGCCCCAGGGCGTAGCGGTTTGCGAAGTCAACTCCAACGCCTTTTTCGACGGGTTAGAGCGTACAACGGGCGTCAACGTCGCTCGGTTATATGCGGAATATATTTATAAATATATTCTATCCCGAAAAGGTATTGACAAAAACCCAAAAGTGTGATATAATATTGCGGATTGTGAAATGCCGTGCATATTTTGCGCGGTAAATGACGAACAAAGATGGAAGGTAAGCTAATGTTAGAAAAAGAAAACGGAAGAGTTCACGTCAACGCAAAATGTAAATGCTGGGCAATTCGTGCCGCCGTCGTCATTTTGGACGTTCTTTGCGTAGCGATTGCCGCGCTTTGCGCGTACTGGTTATTCTCGTATGCGGAAAACGGGTTTAACGTTCCCGTACCCGTATGGCTTTGGATAGCGGGTAACGCAGCCGTCGTGTTGGCTAGCGGAGTAATATTTTCTACCTATACGATAAAATTTTCCTCCGTGGGCATTCCCGAATTTTTACGCATTGTTGCCGTAGTGGGTGCAACGGTTGTTTTGAACGTTGTATTTTTACTGATCGTAGGCAAAGATTTCCGCGTAGAAAACTCGTTGCGAATTTTCTCCGTGCTGATATATTGCATTCTTCTTTTATGCGGTTTGTCTGCCATTCGCGTTTGCAAACGGGTGTTTGACGCGGTAAAAACTTGGCTTTGTAGCTTTACGGGTAAAAAGCGTAGGGTAATGCTGGTCGGTTGCAACAACGACGCGTTCACGCTGATTCGCCATATGCTTTTTGATGACAAGAGCCGTTACGAGCCCGTATGTATCGTTGACGCCGATAACCGTTCCTTGGACAAGCGCATCTATGACGTGCGCGTGGTGGCGACCTTTGACGAATTACAAGAAACGGCGAAAAAATTTAAGGTGCAGGAAGTATTTCTCACCATTCCGTCTACACAAAAAAAATTACAAAAGGAAGCGTTGTTGCGTTGCAGCAAGCTGGGGTGTCCCGTGCGTATGCTGCCCGAGCTTTCGCAAATGACCAACGGAGAAATTTCCGTTTCCAAGCTTCGCAACGTGGAAATCGGCGATTTGCTCGGTCGTGAGCAAATCAGCGTAAATTTGAATGAAGTCGCAGGGTATATCGAAGGGAAAGTCGTGCTCGTTACGGGTGGCGGCGGCTCTATCGGCAGCGAGCTTTGTCGCCAAATCGCAATGCATAATCCCAAGGAGCTTATCATTCTCGACGTATACGAAAATAATCTTTACGAAATCGAGCAAGAATTGCGTAGACATTACCCCGACCTTTTGCTTTTGACCTTAGTGGCAAGTATCCGCGATAAGATAAAAATTCGCGACGTATTCAATAAATATAGACCGCAAATCGTCTTTAACGCAGCGGCGCATAAGCACGTTCCCTTGATGGAAACCAGCCCTAACGAAGCGGTGAAAAATAACGTGTTCGGCACGCTGAACGTAGCCAAAGCGGCGGACGAATACGAAGCGGACACGTTCGTGCAAATTTCCACGGACAAAGCGGTAAACCCCACCAACATAATGGGCGCAACCAAGCGCATTTGCGAAATGATTATTCAAACGCTTGGCAAGCACAGCAAAAAAACCAACTTCGTTGCCGTACGTTTTGGCAACGTGCTCGGTTCAAACGGTTCGGTCATTCCCTTGTTTAAACGCCAAATCGAAGAAGGGGGGCCTGTTACCGTTACCCATAAGGATATTATTCGTTACTTTATGACCATTCCTGAAGCGGTTTCTCTCGTCTTGCAGGCGGGTGCGTATGCAAAGGGCGGTCAAATCTTCGTACTGGATATGGGCGAACCGGTTAGAATTTACGATCTTGCGTACAACTTAATCAAGCTTTCGGGATACGAGCCTAACGTTGATATCGACATCGTTTGCACGGGCTTGCGCCCTGGGGAAAAGCTGTTTGAAGAACGCTTAATGGAAGAAGAAGGCTTGCAAAAAACGGCAAACGGGCTTATCAATATCGCCCAACCCATTCCTTTGGACGAAGACGGCTTCTGGCAGGATATCGACGCCCTTTACGTGGAAGCGCATAACGAAACGGACCAAATGAAGGAATGGGTGAAAAAGCTTGTTCCCACGTACACCATCGACGTGCGTGAAAGCGTGGCGGTCAGCTTCTTAAAAAATCAATACAATGCCGCGCAAGCGCAAGAAGAACAAAAAGCGCAGTAACGTTAGGGGTTTAGGCTATGCTTACCAAAGAAATTTATGCGGAATACGTAAAAATCCTTAAAGAAGAGCTTGTTCCCGCAATGGGTTGTACCGAGCCTATTTCCATTGCCTACGCGACGGCGCGTGCTAAGGCGGTACTCAGCGAAACGCCCGTTTCGGCAAAGCTGGAGGTTAGCGGAAATATCGTAAAAAACGCCAAAAGCGTAACCGTTCCGCACACAGGCGGTATGCGCGGCATCAAGTCCGCATTCGCGGCGGGCTTGGTCGCGGGGGACGCAGGGGCGGCGTTGGAAGTAATTTCCCGTGTATCCGAAGCGCAAATTCAAGAGATTGTTAAGGTGAAAAACGAGTTCGACGTGGAGATATCAACGCCCGAAAACGCGCGAGTTTTCGATATCGCGGTTACCTTGCGTTCAGAACGCCACGAAGCGTACGTGCGTATTGCGGACGCGCATACGAATATCGTTTGCGTGAAACTGGACGGACAAGTGCTTTTTGAAAATTTACCCAAGGACGAAGCGCGCGCGGATAGAAGCTGTCTTTCCGTGGAAGATATTATCGCCTTTGCAAACGCCGTGGAAATCGACGACGTAAAAGAAACGCTGGATAGGCAAATTTCCTACAATATGGCGATTGCGGAAGAGGGGTTAAAGAACGATTACGGCGCAAACGTCGGCAAGGTATTACTTCGCAGCTATCAGCCCGACGTAAAAATTACGGCAAAGGCGTATGCCGCGGCGGCAAGCGACGCGCGTATGAACGGCTGCGAACTGCCCGTTATTATCAATTCAGGCAGCGGAAATCAAGGCATCACGGCGTCCGTTCCCGTTATCGTATATGCACGCGGTTTACATATCTCCCAAGAAAAGCTCTATCGGGCTTTGTGCGTGTCTAATTTGGTTACCGTTCATCTTAAAAGCGGTATCGGCGCGCTTTCCGCATATTGCGGCGTAGTTTCCGCAGGTGCGGGCGCAGCGTGCGGCGTCGCGTATTTGTTGGGCGGCGGAAACAAGGAGATTTCCCATACGCTTGTCAATGCGCTGGCGATTGACTCGGGGATTATTTGCGACGGCGCAAAAGCCAGCTGCGCGGCAAAGATTGCCACGGCGGTGGAGAGCGGCTTGCTCGGCTTAAATATGTACTATAACGGCAACGAGTTTTTCGCGGGCGACGGCATCGTAAAAGACGGTGTAGAAAATACGATAAAAAGCGTATCCCGACTTGCGCACGAAGGTATGCGGGAAACGGATAAGGAAATCCTGCGTATTATGCTTGACGGCGATTAACTTTTTTATAAAAATACCGCATAAAATAATTAGGGCGAACCCAAGAAATGCTGGGCTCGCCTTCTTTTATAATATTTCACATCGAAAACCCTATTAAAAGCAGGGAAATCTGCAAAAAAGTTGGTATTTTTTTATCAAAATCCTTGCCTTTTTTATCGGGATTTGTTAGAATGGTATTTAATCAATATTTTTGATTAAACAATAAAAGATTTTTCATTTTTTCGTTTGGAGTAAGCATATGGAGAGAATATATAATTTTTCGGCGGGTCCGTCGATGCTTCCGCAATCAGTATTAAAAAGAGCGGCGGAAGAAATGCTTAATTATCAGGATAGCGGTATGTCCGTTATGGAGATGAGTCATCGTTCTCCCGTCTACGAAAAAATTATCACGGAAGCCGAAAGTTTGCTGCGCGAGGTAATGTCGATACCCAAAAATTACAAGGTGTTATTTTTGCAGGGCGGGGCGTCTACGCAGTTTGCCGCCGTGCCGTTGAACTTGCTTTCCAAACAGGGCAAGGCGGATTATATTCTTTCGGGGCAATTTTCCACCAAGGCGTATCAGGAAGCGCAAAAATACGGCGACGTAGCGGTGGCAGGTAGCACGAAAGACGTGAATTTCTCCGCTGTTCCCAAGGCGGAAAGCTTGCGTTTTCGCGAAGATATCGACTACGTGCATATGTGCTTTAACAATACGATTTACGGTACGAAGTTTCCGTATATTCCCCAAACGACAGCACCCATCGTTGCGGATATGTCGTCTTGCATTTTAAGCGAGCCTATCGACGTGTCTAAATTCGGCGTAATTTACGCGGGGGCGCAAAAGAATATGTCCGCGGCGGGCTTAACGGTAGTGATTATTCGCGAAGACCTACTGGGTAAGGAGAGAGAAGCTACGCCTACGATGCTCAATTATCAGGTGATGGCGGAAAACGGCTCGATGTATAACACGCCGCCTACCTATTGTATTTATATCGCCAAACTCGTCTACGAATGGATTTTATCCTTGGGCGGCTTGCAGGAAATGCAAAAAATCAACCAGCGTAAAGCGGCGCTTTTGTACGACTACTTAGACGGGCAGGATTACTACCTTGCGCCCGTAGAAAAGCAAAGCCGTTCCATGATGAACGTAACCTTTGTAACGGGTAACGCGGAGTTAGATAAGAAATTCGCTTGCGCTGCGGCGGCACAGGGGTTAGTCAACTTGAAGGGGCATCGCTCCGTAGGCGGTATGCGCGCTTCCATCTATAACGCTATGCCCTACGAAGGGGTGGAAGCGTTGGTGGTATTTATGAAGAAATTTGCAGCGGAAAACCCAAAAGCATAGGGGCAGGTACGCGTTGAAATAAAAAAAAGCGGCATAAACCGCGACGAAAGGACAAGAATATGTTTACGATAAAATTGATGAATAAAATCGCAAAGGTGGGCACGGACGTTTTCTCGCCGTCCAAATACGTAATCGGGACGGACGTCAAGGACGAAGACGCCATAATGGTGCGCTCCGCTTCCTTGCACGAAACGCCATTTTCGTCCACGCTCCGCGCAATCGCACGCTGCGGAGCAGGGGTAAATAATATCCCCGTGGCGGATTGTACAAAAAACGGCATTGTCGTATTCAATACGCCGGGCGCAAATGCAAATGCGGTAAAGGAACTTGCCATCGCGGCGCTCGTACTGGCTTCCCGCGACGTTCTCGGCGGTGTGGAATGGGTAAAAACGCTTGCCGGGCAAACGGACGTCGGTAAGCTTGTAGAAAAAGGGAAATCCGCGTTTGTAGGACACGAATTAGCGGGCAAAACGCTCGGGGTTATCGGTCTTGGCGCAATCGGGGGAATGGTAGCAAACGCCGCTATTTCTTTGGGAATGCGGGTAATGGGTTACGATCCGTACATCACGGCAAAGGCGGCTTGGAGCTTGGCTCCGTCCGTTTCGCAGGCGTCCGATTATGCGGAAATTTTTAAAGTCTGCGACTATATCACGTTGCACGTGCCCGCTACGCCGCAGACCAAGAATATGATTAACGAAAGTTCGATTGCGCAAATGAAAAAGGGCGTGCGCATTTTGAACTTGTCCCGTGCGGATTTAATCAACGAAGCCGATGTAAAGGCGGCGCTTGCCGACGGAAAAATCTCCGCATACGTCACCGATTTTCCCACTGACGGTACGGTAGGGGTAAAAGGGGTTATCGCCATTCCCCATCTCGGTGCGTCTACGGTGGAGTCGGAAGACCATTGCGCGATTATGGCGGCGCAGCAGCTGGACGAGTTTTTAACCTGCGGCAATATTCGTAACAGCGTCAATTTTCCTACGGTGGGGATACCGCAATCGGAAAAACCGCGCGTATGCATAATGAACGAAAATGTGCCGAATATGCTTTCGCAAATCACGTCGGTATTTTCGGCGCAACATATCAATATCGAAAATCTCGCCAACGGCTCGAAGGGCGAAGTGGCTTACACCATTGTGGAAACCAACGTCACCCCGTCGCAAACGATTTTAGATAAGCTTTCTGCCATAGACGGCGTTTTTGCCGTAAAAGCCTATTCGTAAACGGATAGGATGCCGTGTTACGGCTTTCGTTCCGCAAGCACCTTTCCCGTTGTTGCATTGACCAAAAAGGCGAAAATGTTTCCGTTGCGGTCGATAACCCCTACGTAATAATAAGGCGCGTCTTCGTAAAGTAAACGCAGGTAAATTTCCCCTTGAAAACCGTATTTGTCCGTCAGGGTTTTAAACAAATCGGGGGAGTGCGCGCGCACGTTGTCGAGTACGGATTTTGGAGAGACCGTTTCGTTGCGCAATACGGAAGCGGCGGTAAGATTTATTTTTTCTTTCCCGTATTCCAACACGCAGGGGATTTCCTTTAAATTAGACACGTCTAAGGTAAAGGACAGGAAATATTGCGATTTTACGTTGTCATAAGCCAACTCGCCGCCGTAGTTCTTGTCATTGATGCAAAGATGCAGGTTGTACGTTTCCGTGCCTTCGGGTGCAAACAAATAAATTTCCGTCCTAGGCGAACGCTCTCGTGCAATTCCGTCTGCCACGTAGGGCGTTTCTTTTACGACGGAATAGACGCGCAAGCGGATATCTTCGTGCTCGGCAAGAAAAATATTATTGCGCAATTCGGATACGTACGAAAAATAATCTATCGATTTCCCGCAACTGCAAAGGGTGAAGCATAAACCGACGCAAAGCGCAATAACGGCAAACACGACGGTTTGAAAAAGGGAACGGCGCATCAATTTTTTATTTAAAAAAAGGTTCATAGTCCATTATATTAAAAAAAGTAGGAAATCATACCGAATAAAATTCGTTTATACAGTTGATTTTTTATTTTTAATGTGTTAAAATAATATAAATACGTGGGGAGGAAGGGCATATGAGCGTAGACAAGATCATATTGAGAGCGTTTTTAACCACGTTCGCGTCTATTTTAATCTTGTTCTTGTTTATGATAACCGCCCTTGTGTGCGTCTATCCGCAAACGATGATGGAGCTCACCTACGATTTGGGTATGGAAACGTCGAGTATTTGGTTTGCCGAAGTGTCTTACGACCGTTCCGACGATATCTACTATATCGCCTATGCTACGGAAGTGGCTATCGGTCAGCACGATTACGATAAGGTTGACGCTTGTGGCGAACAGCTGATTAAAGACGAAGGCTTTTCGGCGTATTGCGCGGAAAAAAACAAAAACGTGCCCGACGGCGCGACGATTACGTACGAACAATATATCTACGGTCAGGTTTGTATTGCGAAATATAAACGTCATCGCGTAGATAAGACGAAAGCGGTGAACCGCGCTTTTGAATTGACGGGACAAGCGTTTCCGCGTAACAATGCGGTGGTTGCCGTGTTGTTGACGGCGCTTGGGAAAGGCGACGAAGCTACGGTTCAAACGATAAAGGGGAAAATGGAAGAGCTGCAAAACGAGCTTGGCGGGGAAGAAAGGGCTTACCTTGCCGAAGTGCTTGCGCTGCTGGGAAGTGAATAAATGGATGTGTTTCTGTGAAAAATCGGAAACAGTCCATTTTGTTTTTATATAAGCAAATTACAAGGTTACAAGGAGAGAAACTATGAGCAGTAAAATAGTGAAAGAAGGTCTTACCTTTGACGACGTGCTTTTAATTCCGCAAGCGTCCAACGTGTTGCCGCACGAAGTGGATTTAAGCACCAGCCTTACCAAAGGGATCAACTTAAATTTACCCTTGATTAGCGCGGCGATGGATACCGTTACGGAAAGTCGTATGGCGATTGCAATGGCGCGCGAAGGCGGCTTGGGGATTATACATAAAAATATGTCCATCGAAGAACAGGCTATGCAGGTGGACAAGGTAAAACGCAGTGAGCACGGCGTTATCACCGACCCCTTTTTCTTATATCCGAACAATTCGGTGAAGGACGCCGTCGCGTTGATGGAAAAATACCGCATTAGCGGCGTTCCCATCACTACGCCCGATAAGAAGCTCGTCGGCATTTTGACCAACCGCGATTTACGCTTTGAAAACAATTTTGAACAGCCTATTTCTAACGTGATGACCAAGGAAAATTTGGTTACCGCGCCCGAAGGCACTTCGCTGGAAGAAGCCAAGGGGATTTTGGGTAAGCATAGAATTGAAAAATTGCCCATCGTGGATAAAAATGGGTATTTGAAAGGCTTAATCACCATCAAGGATATCGAAAAATCCATTCAATATCCCAACTCCGCGCGCGATAGCAACGGTAGACTGTTAGTCGGGGCTGCGGTTAGCACGGCGGCAAATGCCATCGATAGAATTTCCGCGCTCGTGGAAGCGCGCGTCGATATCGTTGCGATTGATACGGCGCACGGACATTCCGCAGGCGTTATCAAAAAAGTGGAAGAAATTCGTGCGAAATTCCCCAACCTGCCCATTATTGCAGGCAACGTAGCAACGGCGGCGGCAACCGAAGCCCTTATCAAAGCAGGCGCGGATGTCGTAAAAGTGGGTATCGGCCCCGGGTCTATTTGCACAACGCGCGTTGTAGCTGGTATCGGCGTTCCGCAGCTTACGGCAATTATGGACTGTGCGGAAATGGCGGATAAGCTCGGCAAAAGGATTATTGCGGACGGCGGCATCAAGTATAGCGGCGATATTGTAAAAGCTTTGGCGGCAGGCGGCAGCGCGGTGATGATCGGCTCGTTGCTGGCAGGTACGCTGGAAAGCCCCGGCGAAGTAGAATTGTATCAAGGCAGAAGCTATAAAGTATATCGCGGTATGGGTTCGCTCGGCGCAATGGCGGCGGGTAGCAGCGATAGATATTTCCAAGAAGGCACGAAGAAATTTGTTCCCGAAGGCGTGGAAGGACGCGTGCCTTACCGCGGCTCGGTTGCGGAAATCATTTACCAAATGAAAGGCGGTTTACGTTCGGGGATGGGCTATTGCGGCAAAGCGACAGTTGAACAGCTTCGCACCAGCTCAGAATTTGTTCGTATTACGAATGCCAGCTTGATTGAAAGTCACCCGCACGACATTTCGATCAGCAAGGAAGCACCCAACTATTCTCAGCACTAACGAAAAACGGAAAACGCGACAAAGATTATCGCGTTTTTCTATCTTTAAAAACAAGAACATAGCATAAGCTTGCGTGTGCGTTCTCTGCACCGCGCAAAAAGAATTAATAAGGAGAAAAAAATATGGCAAATAACGTACGTCCCGAAACGATGGCTCGTATCAATACGAAAGCCCTTGCGGACGAATTTATCGCGGAACAAGTCAACCAAATCCGCGCACAAGTAGGAGATAAAAAGGTTTTATTGGCATTGTCTGGCGGCGTAGACTCGTCTGTGGTAGCCGCGTTGTTGATTAAAGCAATCGGCAAGCAGCTCGTTTGTGTACACGTCAATCACGGTTTAATGCGCAAGGGCGAAAGTGAAGACGTGGTGGAAATTTTCCAAAACCAGTTAGACGCGAATTTGATTTACGTCGACGCAACCGAACGGTTCCTCTCCTTGTTGGCTGGGGTGGAAGAGCCTGAGAAAAAGCGTAAAATCATCGGTGGAGAGTTTATCAAGGTTTTCGATGAAGAAGCAAGCAAGCTTTCGGGGATTTCTTTCTTGGCGCAAGGTACGATTTATCCCGATATCTTGGAAAGTGACGGCGTAAAGGCACATCACAACGTCGGCGGTTTGCCCGAAGATATGCAGTTTGAGCTGGTAGAGCCCTTAAAATTCTTGTATAAGGACGAAGTGCGCGTAGTGGGTAGTGCGCTGGGCTTGCCCGATTCTATGGTATACCGTCAGCCTTTCCCCGGTCCTGGGCTTGGCGTGCGTTGCCTTGGCGCAATCACGCGTGAGCGTTTGGACGCCGTTCGTGAATCGGACGCAATTTTGCGTGAAGAATTTGCCAAAGCAGGCTTAGATAGCAAGGTATGGCAATATTTCACCGCCGTGCCCGATTTTAAATCGGTAGGCGTAAAGAACGGAGCAAGAACGTACGCGTACCCCGTTATCATTCGCGCCGTAAATACGGTGGACGCGATGACGGCAACGATTGAGGAGATTCCTTACGACGTATTAAAGAAAATTACCGACCGTATTACGACGGAAGTGGAAAACGTCAACCGCGTTTTATACGATTTGACCCCGAAGCCCTGTGGCACGATCGAATGGGAATAAGGCGATACAATACGTAGAATGAAAAGCTGACAAAGGGCGCATATGATTACAAAAAGCTATACGTTTGTCAAAAACGGAAATACCAACGACGTGTATACGCTCTCTAATAAAAACGGTTATGAGGTAGACGTTTTAACGTATGGGGGCAGAATAACGCGTATTTACGCCCCCGATAAAAATGGGAGCTTTGACGATTTGATTGTGGGTTGTGCAACGCCCGAAGATTATTATGAGAAAAATCCTTATTTCGGTGCGACAATCGGTAGATACGGCAACCGTATTGAAGGGGCGAAATTCGTCTTAAACGGCAAGGAATACGCCATTGAAGCAAACGAAAAGGAAAACACCTTACACGGCGGCTTTTCGTCTAATTTTGACCGTATTATTTGGAAGGCGGAAATAGAAAACGACAGCCTTGTATTAACGCATGTTTCCCCCGACGGTGCAGGCGGTTTCCCCGGAGAATTAAAGGTGAAGGTCGTGTTCAGCCTGTCGGAAAACAACGAGTTGAAAATCGAATATTTTGCAACGTCTAATAAGGATACCGTTTGTAATTTAACAAACCATTCCTACTTTAATATCGGCGGTCAGGAAACGGTTTTAGGGCACGAATTGATGATAAAATCCCGTCGTATGACCAAGATAGATAAAGACCTGATTCCGCACGGTGAATATGAAGACATCGACGGCACGCCGTATAGCTTCTATCCTGCAAAGCTGTTGGGTAAAGATATGTTTTCGGATGCGGAAATGATAAAGCATTGCAACGGTTTCGATTTTAATTATTGCATTGAAAGGGAAACGGAGCGCGGTTTGGAATTGTGCGCTAGCGTTTACGATTTTGAAACGGGTAGAAAAATGGATTGCTATACCACGCTTCCGGGCGTACAGCTTTATACGGCTTGCGGTACGGGCGGCTTTAAAGGTAAAAAGGCGTACGTAAATCATTGTGCGCTTTGCTTGGAAACGCAGAGATATCCCAATTCGCCCAACTGCCCCGAATATCCGTCTACGGAATTGAAAGCAGGGGAATTGTATCACGAAATTACCGTTTATAAATTTTCCGTGGTGAAATGATTTTAAAAGGTCGTCAAAAGGCGGCCTTTTTTATTGCGATAAGAATAATACGGAGCTTCTCTAAACTCTCGCGCACAAAAAAAACACCCACAAAGGGGTGCTTTTTGGTGGACGCTGGGGATTTGGCTACGCCAAAGCTTCATAACGCCGAATAAGCTCGTGGGGGGTTTTTTAATAAAAGGTCGGCGTTATTCGCGCGAACCTCCGATAATACGGAGCTTCTCTAAACTCTCGCGCACAAAAAAAACACCCGCAAAGGTGTGTTTTTTGGTGGACGCGAGAGGGCTCGAACCTCCGACCTCTACCATGTCAAGGTAGCGCTCTAACCAACTGAGCTACGCCTCCAAAATTTACGTTGTTATTATAGCAAATAAATTTTTATTCGTCAATCGTTTTTCATGGTAAAATACAAAATTTATTAAAATACGGCGCGATTAAAAAATCGCGCCGTAAGAATGTTATGGATTGTTTGTTTCGCGTTTGGAAAACAAATAATAGAAGCTTGTAAACAAAAGGATATTCAACAAATATAAGAT
>JAZSGC010000047.1:0-3890 GCA_045532525.1 Candidatus Scatosoma sp. | reverse complement strand
ACATACCGCTCCGTTCTCCCTATGCTGGACATAAAAATCACATTCAACGCATACCTGCCCCCGCCATTTTGCATTTATCGGGAAAGAAAAGGACGAAAACAAGCCGAACTCGTCTTCGTCCCGTCCGTTACAGTATTCGCGGATTTTTTCCGTTTCATTCACGGAAACGCCTGTAAACAGCCTATGTAACGTTGTTTGTAAAAAGGGGTCAGCGAATGCTGTTACCCATTTCGTATGCAATCAGGGTAAGCTCGGGGCGGTTTAATACGTCCCCTTTTTCCGCTACGCCCTTGCCGTACAGCGTGCCTTTTTCTTCATAGCCGTCAATGCACTTGGCAAAGCCCTGAAAGCACGCTAAGGTCGTATCCAACGTATCCCTATCTTCTTCCGCCGCCGTGGCAATGTAGTAAAGGTCTTTGTTGCGGATTTCCGTCCAACGCGCCACCGTTCTATCTATCACGGCTTTAAGCTGCGCACAAACGGAGTAGAAATATACGGGGCTGGACAAAACCAGCACGTCGCAGTCGATAATCTTTTGCAAAATCTCTCCCATATCATCGTTGAACGCGCACCTGCCCCCGTGTTCTCGGCAAAAATAGCAGCCCGTGCACATCGCAATTTTTTTATCGGCAACACGGATTTTTTCCGCTTGATTGCCTGCGTCTATCGCGCCGCGCAAAAATTCATCGCACAAAATATCCGAGTTTCCGCCCTTGCGTGGGCTACCCGATAAAATTAAAACCTTTTTCATTGATTTTGCTCCTTTAACCTTTCTAAGGTTTCATAAATACGCGCGTATGCCGTTTGCAAATCCTGCACGTCCAGCACCGCTTGCTCCATAGGACAAAAGCCCGTGTTCGTGCGGTTGCGTATCATCGGCACTTTTTCTTCGTAGCTATACGCCATTTTAAAACGCCGAAAAATACCTTCCGCGCCATCGCTAAGCACAACGGCGTGCACTTTTTCCACTTTCAAAAGCACGTATAAAAACGCCGCCGCCTTACCCACGACCTTATCCATAGCGGAAAATCCGTAAAAATTTTTTCCGCTTTGCAGCCATTCTACAAGGGGCGCAACGCCGCGCGCTTTGCTCTTTAACGTTTCGTCTTGCCGATAAAGCACGCAGGTGTAGCCGTCGTTTAACAGCGCGCGCACCTGCGCTACGGAAATCCCGCTCATTTCGCCAGCTCCGCAAACTTTGCCAACTCGTCCGAAATGGAAATTTTTTGCGGGCAAACCCCTTCGCAAACCCTGCATTGCAGGCAATCGGTAGGGCGTTTCCCTTCGGGCACGCGCAGGATAGAACGTTGCGCCAACACGCCATCGTAAGCAAATTTGTATTCGTTATACATATTCAAAAGGGTGGGAATATTCAAGCCCTGCGGACAGTATTCCACGCAATAACGACAGCCCGTGCAGGGGGTCAGTTTCTTCATTACGTCATCCACGATACTCTCCAACGCCTGCATTTCCTGCGCATTTAAGGGCTTGTGCTGAGAATGAATTTCCACGTTTTCCTGCACCTGCGAAAAATCGGACATTCCCGAAAGCACCATTGTGCAATCGAGCGCCGTTTGCAGGAAACGGAATGCCCACGCCACCACGCTTTCGTCGGGGCGCAACGCCTTTAACCGCGCTTCGTGTTCGGGCTGTAAGCGCGCCAAACGCCCACCGCGGACAGGCTCCATTACCCAAACGGGGATATTATATTCCTTCAACAGCTCCACTTTCGCTTTCGCGTTTTCGTACGTCCAGTCCAGCCAGTTGATTTGCAACTGACAAAACTCCATTACGTCGCCGTATTTTTGCAAAAAACGACGCATCGTTTCCACTTCCGCGTGCGCGGAAAAACCGAGATGGCGTATTCTACCCTTTTGCTTTTGTTGCGCAAGGTATTCATACGTACCGTACCTTTTATCTTCGTCTAAGTATTGCTCGATATTGTTTTCGCAAACACAATGGAATAAGTAAAAATCAAAATGGTCCACGCCGACTTTTTTCAGCTGGTCTTCAAAAATTTCTTCCACTCTGCCGAATGCGGAAAGGTCCACGCCGGGGAATTTATCCGCAATATAATAGCTTTCGCGCGGATATTTTGCAAGCAGCTTCCCTACCACGATTTCCGATTGCCCGCCGTGATACATATACGCCGTATCAAAATAATTTACGCCGTGCGCAATGGCATAATCGAAAATTTCCGCCGTTTTTTGCTCGTCAATCTTTTTAAAATCATTGTCAACGGTAGGAAAACGCATACAGCCCATACCAAGTGCTGAAAGTTTTTTATCTTTAAATGTCTTATAAATCATTTTTTACCTATTTTAATACTCTTTCCTGCCAACTAACTCGTCCAAGGAAACCCCGTAAAAATCCGCAAGCTTAATACAGTCGTCCATATTCGGCGTGCGCTTATTTTGTTCCCAAAACGAAATTGCCTGTTGCGATATTCCCGTTTCCTTAGCCAAATCTCTTTGCGATAGCCCTTTTTCCGTTCTTAATTCTTTAAAAATTTTACCGTAATCCATAGTTACCCCTATAAAAATATACTACATTTGTGTTCAAAAATACTTGACTTACTACAAATTTAGTCATATAATATAGGGGAGCGCGAGAAGTTTTATCTTGTTACTCACGCTAAGCACAACGGCATATGCCTTTTCTGTCCTATTTAATACTCTTTCCGACCAACCAACTCGTCCAAAGTAATCCCGTAAAAATCCGCAAGCTTGATACAGTCTGCCACGTTGGGAATATTCGTGCCTTTTTCCCACGCACTAATCGTCGATTGCGGAATTCCCGTTTCTTTCGCCAACTCTACTTGGGTAATACCCTTGATTTTTCTCTGTTCTTTCAATGCATTTGCTATCATCTTCTACACCCCCTTTAAAATATTTTATCAGTTTTCTGTTATAATTGCTTGACATAACAGTATTCTGGTATTATAATAAATATCAGGTAGGTACTTATGAAAAATATTTTAGAAAAACTATATTATAAAGAAATGGAAGACAATCCGCAATTATCGCCCGAGCGGAAAAGCCCACAATACAAGGCGCAGCAGGAAGCTTTTGACGAGTTTTTTGGTACGCTATCCAAGGAGCAAAAGCGGCTTTATCTCGTTTATGAAGCCATTCATAACAAATGGTTACACGAAGAAAATGCAAAGCTATATCAATGCGCCTTTTCGTCAGGGTTTTCTCTATCGAACGAGCTGCACGAAGCAAAAGACAAATAAAAAATCCCGTTAGTTTTTCCAACGGGATTTTATTACGTTTTAACGCTTATTTTGCGCAGTTTGCTTTCAAAATAGCAAGGTTATCCATAATTTCCTTAGGCATCTTGTCGCCGAAGTTTTCCGCGTAGTACGTGGTGATTTCTTCCGCTTCCGCCGCCCAACGAGCCTTATCTACAACCAACAACTTTTCAAGCGTTTCCGCCGTGATGTCGCAGTTTTCGATGTTGATATCCTTTGCGTAAGGAAGGTAGCCGATTGCGGTTTCTCTTGCGTCAACGTTGCCTTCACAACGATCCAAAATCCAGTCGAGAACGCGCATATTGTCGCCGAAGCCGGGCCACATAAAGTTGCCGTTTTCGTCCTGACGGAACCAGTTTACGTTGAAGATCTTGGGTTGCTTGTCAGCGGGAACTTTCGCACCCATATCGATCCAATGCTGGAAGTATCTATCTACCGAGTAGCCCATAAACGGCTTCATTGCCATAGGGTCGTGACGGAGTACGCCAAATGCGCCCGTAGCAGCCGCCGTCGTTTCCGAAGACATAATCGTACCAACGAACGTACCGTGGTTCCAGTCTCTGGACTGATAAACGAGCGGGGTCGTGGTTGCTCTTCTGCCGCCGAAGATGATTGCGGAAAGGGGTACGCCTGCTTT
>JAZSGC010000095.1:0-4287 GCA_045532525.1 Candidatus Scatosoma sp. | reverse complement strand
CCCGCTTTTAGCTTTTTCATCAGTTCTTCGCTTTCCTTGGCGGTCAGCTTGGGCAAGCCCGCGGTATCCACGCCGCAAATTTCCACTTTCTGCATACGATATTCCCCCTTTTTATGTAACGGAGCTCCGCCTTGCCTTTTATGGCGCGTTTGTTTTTGAGCGTACGTTGAGTATGCGCAAACGAAAAAGCTTTTATACCTGCCAAAAAAGAGCAGGCACGCGCCTTTCAACGCATACCTGCCCCCTTGATTTGTCATTTTTGTTGCGAATAAAAAACCGCTAATCCGCAAGCTTTATGCGGTTATTCCATTTTGGCAATCTCCTTTTTTAAGCGCAAAATAATCTTTTTTTCCAAACGCGATATGTAGCTTTGCGAAATGCCCAGCATATCCGCAACGTCCTTTTGCGTCATCTCTTCGCCGCCCCCTAAGCCAAAGCGCAAAAACATAATTTTCCGCTCCCGTTCGCTGAGTTTTTTTAAGGCTTCTTTCAGCTGTTCTTTTTCGGCGTTGGATTCAATATCACCGTACACGGTATCGGCGGACGTCCCTAAAACGTCGGATAAAAGTAGCTCGTTGCCTTCAAAATCGGTGTTGAGCGGTTCATCGAACGACACTTCGCTTTTTAGCCGCGCCGTGCGCCGCAAATACATCAAAATCTCGTTTTCGATGCACCGTGAAGCGTAGGTGGCAAGCTTGATATTCTTGTCCGTGCGGAAAGAATTGATGGCTTTAATCAAGCCGATTGTGCCTATGGATACCAAATCGTCGTTTTCCACGCCCGTATTGTCGAATTTTCTGGCAATATACACCACCAGCCGCAGGTTGTGCTGAATAAGCAAAGCTTTGGCTTGCTCCTTTTCTCGCTCGTGGGATAATTTTTTCAGCATTTCGTTTTCTTCTTCGGCGGAAAGGGGCAACGGCAGGGCTTCGCCGCTGCCGCAAACGTAGTCCACCACTTCCTTGTCCGCGCAAAACTTTTGTAAAAACATTCGTAAAATTTCTTTGACTTTCATAGCTCTCAATCCCTTATGACGGCTGCGTTTAACAACAATTTATATTCTCGGTTTATCATATTCGCGCTGGGCGAAAAATATACTTGCTTTTGCACTTTTTCACCCGACGGCAAACAAATTTCTATCACCGCCAAAAAAAGCTTTATCCGCTTCTCCCCCGACATTGTAGAAATTTGCATTTCATCGCATACCTGCCCCACATCTTCCCCATTTTTAGAAAGGGTTGCAAACGCAAGCTCTTCCCCCCAAATATCATAAAAAACGTCCGCGGAAAGAAAGCAAACGGGCACGCCGTTTTTGCTTGCCAAATTACCGCTGTCCATATACCCTAAAACGGCTGTAACCCTTTGTTTATAAAGGATTGCGCAATCGTAAATATGCCGATAAACCGCGCGCTTTTCCCGAAATTTACGGGCTAACAACAAAAGCAATAACGAAAAAAATGCAAATCCCGTTACCACGATAAATACGGGGATTTTTCCGTGAAAAAGGTTGGAAAAAAGCGCGGTAAGCGCACCGCCGTATAAAAAGGTGAGTATAAAGAACAACGCTACGTTCAACGCGTACCTGCCCCCGTCTTTTTTCGTTTTTAAGCGTGGAAACGCCGCCAAGCAAAGCAAAAATCCCACGGCAATTTTTAAAAACAGCAGCAAAAAATTCGGCAATGCCAACAACGGAAATAGCACGGCAAATACTCCGCCCAAGCCCGCGGAAAGTAGAGTTTTCCACCACGTAATTTTTACGTTACAAAGCAGCGCAGCCATACACAAAAGTGCAAAATCGAAGAGTGTATTTTCCAAAAACGCGTATTCGACGTACACAATCATAAAAACGGCTGAATCCCTTTTGTTTCCTGCGATTGAGACCATTATACTGCAAAAAAGTAAAAAAATAAAAACGCCTTTTGTAAAACGGGCGTTTTTATTGTCGATTTCGTCAGGTTTTATAAGGGATTGCGGTACTTGAAATTTGCAAAATCAAAAATGCGAAAAACGGGCAAAAATGCCCGTTTTTTTAATTGAAATTTGCGTTTTTGAGATAGACAAAGCCGTTAAAAAGCGTTTTTGAAATATTCGATTTTTCCGTCCGCATATACTTCGGCGACGTCAAAACGGGCGTTGGGCTCTTCTCCGTTTTGCTTCCAGTAGCATTGCGCAATTTTTTGATAGCGGCGACGTTTCTCCTTCCCCACGGCTTCGCGCGGTGCGCCGTAGCTGTCCGTGGTGCGCGTTTTGACTTCGACAAAAGCAATTTCGTCCTTGTCCTGTACAATCAAATCCGCTTCGCCAAAAGGGGTACGGTAGTTGCGTTTCAAAAGGGTACAGCCTTGCTGCTTTAAGTAGGCTTCCACCAGCTTTTCGCCTGCGTTTCCTAAAAGTTTTTTGTGAAGCTTCTGCGATGAATGGGGCATAAGCCTTGCTCCTTGATCCCTTTGATGTGCTCCGCCGTGCCATAGCCTTTATTCTTTTCAAACCCGTACTGCGGATAGGTTTTTGCAAACTCCACCATCATTTTATCACGGTGCACCTTGGCGATAATGCTTGCCGCGCCGATTGAATAGGAAAGGGCGTCGCCGTGGATAACGCTTTTTTGCGGATAGGTAATATCAATGGTCATATTGCCGTCGGTAAGCACAGCGTCGGGCGGAATTTGCAAGCCTTCAATCGCCCGTTTCATACCCAGCTTGGTCGCCTCCAAAATGTTGATTTCGTCAATCGTTTTTTCGTCGATTTCGATAATCGTATAGCAAAGCGCGCGCTCCTTGATTTGTTCGGCGAGCGTTTCACGCTTCTTTTCGGAAATCTTTTTGCTATCGTCCACGCCGACGACAAGCTTTTCTTCTTCTAAGGGCATAATGACCGCAGCGCAAACGACAGGCCCTGCCAAAGGTCCCCTGCCTACTTCATCTACGCCCGCTACGAATTTACAGCCGCTTTGGATAAGCGCGCGTTCGTATTGTAATTTTTCTTCTGCATTCCAAGGTTTTTTCATAGGTTTTCGTCCGTTAAAATTCAAAGTCCTGATAGTCTTTGGGATCTTCCAAACAAATTTTTCCGATTCTGCCTTTGCGGAAATCGTCAACGATGGCTTTTGCGCCGCGTTCGTAATCGTATTCGCCGCCACGGAAGATAAAGCCCCTGCGCTTGCAAACGGCTTCGTACATACCCAGCTTTTCGGAAAAATCGGTGATACCATAGCGTTCGGTCAAGCATTGGGGATACCGTTCCGCAAGCTCGCCTAGCAGTTCTAACGCGACGTCGTCCATATCCAAAATATCGTCGTTGATGCTGCCGATGTAGGCAAGATGACGGGCAAGGTATTGATTATCGAATGCAGGGGGCATTGTGCCGGGCGTATCTAACAAATCGAATGCGCCGCATTTCAGCCAGCGCACGTCGCGCGTGACCCCTGCCTTGTCCCCCGTTTTTGCTCTTTTTTGTCCGCTGAGCAGGTTGACGATGGTGCTTTTGCCCGTGTTGGGAATGCCCGCAACCATAAAACGGAAGGTGCGGTTTAAGCCTTTTGCTTGCGCTCTTGCACGTTTTTCTTCGGTGATGGCGTTCAGGCGTTGTAAAAGCATTCTCTTGGTGGAAATATTGGTGGAATCGCATTTCACCGCATACCTGCCCCTATCCTCGAAGAATTTTACAAAGGCGTCCGCTTTGCCGTCGGCAAGATCCGCTTTGTTTAAAACGTATAAAATCGGCTTTTCGCCGAAGATTTTTTTCAGGTTTTTGTTCAGGGTCGCAATCGGAGCGCGCGCGTCCAAAACGCAAATCACGCCGTCGCAAAGGTCGCGTTTTGCTTCCATATCGCGCATCGCTTTGGTCATATGCCCCGGAAACCATTGTATGTTTTTCATTGTTTTTTCCTTGAATTATAAATTGAAAAAGCTTTGCTTAAATATTTTAAGTAGCCCCGAACGACCACACAGCCCACACGCTGCATTGAAGAACGAACGGCGGGTAGTAAGACTGGGTCAAGGCTCAGCCCTAATAAAGGCTCGTTTGAAACTGCCCGACTATACAGTTCACACCATACATTGAAGAACGAACGGTGGGTAGTAAGACTGGGTCAAGGCTCAGCCTTGAAAACGGCGGAGATGCGAGCAAGACAAGGCGCGGGAGCAATTTTTGACGGGAGCGTACTTATACGTACGTGACCGAGAAAATGCGGACCGCAACGTAGAAATGCGACGCATATGCTTCGTTTTAAAGTAGGTCGGGGCGGCGTTTTTTCGTAATCTCCAAAGCCTGTTCCCTACGCCACTT
>JAZSGC010000011.1:0-2348 GCA_045532525.1 Candidatus Scatosoma sp. | reverse complement strand
GTTTTGCCCCTTTTGTTGCCGTTATTGCTTTGCTTGGCAAATGGAATTTTGGGCGTTTTTGAAAGCGCGCGGAATAAAAAATTTATAAAACGGGCAGGGCAGGTATTAGACGAAAGCAATATCACGCGGATTGCCGTGGTAGGGAGCTACGGTAAGACTTCGGTGAAGAATATTCTTGCGACCTTGCTTGCAGAGAAATACTCCGTAATGGCTACGCCCGAATCGTACAACACGCCGATAGGGATTGCCAAGACGGTGCAAGCCGAGGATTTTAAAGAAAAGCAAATTTTTATTGCGGAAATGGGCGCGCGTAAGGCGGGGGATATTGCCGAGCTTTGCGGCTTGGTGAAGCCCGATTACGCGGTGTTTACGGGGGTATGCGCGCAGCATTTGGCGAGCTTTGGCACGCTGGAAAACGTTTGGAAAGAAAAGAGTGAAATTTTAAAGTGCGGCGTAAAAAAGGCGGTATGCGGCGAGCGCTTGCGCGAGCGTATCGAACGGGAATTCCCCGATGCGGCGTGCGTTGCCTATGCGGATAACGTGTGCGGCGTAGAGCTGCGTGCGACGGAAACGGCGTTTACTTTGCGTGTTGGCGAGCAAGAAATTTCCGTAGCCACGAAGCTTTTGGGAGCGGCTGCGGTGGAAAATATTGCGTTAGCGGCGCGTTTGTGCCACGAGCTTGGAATGACGGCGGAAGAAATTGCGGCGGGCGTAGCGAAACTACAAGCCGTTCCGCATCGTTTACAGCTGTTGAAAAGCGGAAGCGTGTACATTTTGGACGACGGATATAACTGTAACCCGATGGGCGCAAAGGAAGCCTTGGCGGCGTTGGGGCGGTTTGCGGGCAGGAAATGCGTGGTTACGCCCGGCATTATCGAATGCGGGGTGCTGGAAGAAGAAATTAACGCAGAGCTGGGCGGAGAAATTGCCAAGCTTGCGCCCGACAAGATTTTGTTGGTTGGGGATACGTTGGTTGGCGCGGTGAAGGACGGCTATACTGCCGCGGGCGGCGATTTAAATAGGCTGGCAACCGTTAAAAGCTTGCAGGAAGCGCAAGCGGCGCTGGGCGAGTGGGTCGGCGCGGGCGACGCGGTTTTGTTTTTGAACGATTTGCCCGACGTATATTGATAAAAAATCCATTAAAATCAGGAAAAAAGAAAAAGAAACACCAAAGCGAAAAAATATTCGCGGAGGTGTTTTTTTATGCGCAAAGTGGCGGTGTTGTTTGGGGGCAGGTCTTGCGAACGGGAAATTTCCGTGTTGACGGGGGTGTTTGCGGGGAATATTTTGCAGGCGGCGGGATATAGCGTATTGCCCGTGTATTTACATACGGACGGCAAAGCGTACACGGCGGCGGCGATGACGGACGTGGCTTTTTTTCGTACGTTTCAGCCGTCAAAAAGCAAGCGGATTTTCTTTGATGGGCGTACCGTGTATGCGATGAATATAAGAAAAGGGAAGATGAAACGGTTATCGGAGGTGGACGCGGCGCTCAACTGCTGTCACGGCGGTTTGGGGGAAGGCGGGGGCGTTTCCGCTTGGATGGCGGGGCAGGGAATTCCTTTAGCTTCGCCCGATTTGACGGCTTCGGGGGTGTTTATGGATAAATGCCTAACCAAGCTGATAATGCGGGGCTTGAACGTCCCCGTGGTGGAATATATCCGCGTGAATGAAAAGGATTATCAAAAGCGGGGCGCGTTTTTGTTAAAGACGATTGAAAGCCGTTTGAAGTTCCCCGTGGTCATCAAGCCTGCGCACCTTGGCTCGTCTATCGGCATTGCGGTGGCAAAGGACGAAGCGGAAGCCAAAGCCGCCATTGAAAGCGCGTTTGCGTTGGATAATCGGGTAATCATTGAAAAATATTTGCAAAATAAAGCGGACGTAAACTGCGCCGCGTATTCCGTGGGGGGCGAGATTTTTGTTTCCGAGCCCGAAAAAGCGTTTGGCGACGGGCTGTATTCCTTTGAAGAAAAGTACGTAAAGCGGGGCTCGGACGGCGTGCTTGGCAAGGGGGAGATTTCCGTAAACGACGGGGGCAGGTGCGGGTTGAATAAGGAGCTTCGGGATAAAATCCGCGCGTACACCAAAACCGTTTATAAGCGAATGAACCTGCGGGGCATCGTGCGTATGGATTTTTTGGTGGCGCAGGAAAAAGCCTATCTTTGCGAAGTGAATACCGTGCCCGGTTCGTTGGCGTATTATTTGTTTTGCGAGCGGATTACGGACGCCAAACGGCTGTTTGCCGCCGTAATTGAAGAAGCGATTTCCGCCGCGGAAAGCGAAAAAAAAGGGCTGATAACGACGGGGATTTTGGACGGCGTACCGTTGAAACGGAAGTAAAACGGGCG
>JAZSGC010000106.1:0-5013 GCA_045532525.1 Candidatus Scatosoma sp. | reverse complement strand
CTATTTTTATGTACCTTGGCGTTTTTTATTTTCCTTTTAGGCGGTTGCTTCTTTTTACCGTCAACCGAAAATTTAAATAGCGATGACAGCGGGTCGGCGGAAATCATTAACACGTTTGAATTTGTTACGGATGAAAAAATGTTATTAAAAGAAGCCGATTCAAGCGAGTACTATGATTTGATTTTATACGCTGGGGAAAGCTATCAAGTAAAAACGACAATCGACGATAGCTTGGGCGACGATTATTATTTAAAATATCAAACGAACGATGAAATAAGCGGTAAATTTACGCTGTCTGAAACGGGATACATAGAAACGGAAGATACGTTGCAAGAAAGCGAAGTTTTCGTAATTCACGCGGAGTTATATAAAAAAGGTTTTTCTAAAAGAATTGCCCGCAAATATTTTATATTCACGTTAAGAGTGGGGGAATATGCAAACGTCATTTTAAAGAATGATAACTTGACGTACGACGATACAACGTCTACCTATTCCTTAACGATGGACTCCGGAAGCAGTTACAGTATTGATTACTCGATTTCTAGTAACACCGCTTATATTTTAACGTTTGCGTTAACGGAACCCGACTTCGCGTCGTTTATGAGCGTAAGCGACAAAGGGGTTATTACCACCCAAAAGACAAACGAAGATAAAATCGGCAAAATCGCCGTTAGGCTGACCGGCGCAAACGGAATGCTCGACGTTGTTTTCTTGCAAGTAAAGCTGAATAAGAGTGAAGATTTTAAAAACGAATTAAAGGTTATTTGCCAAGAAAATGCCGTTGAAGTACGTAACGGCGACGCGTTGGAGTTATATAACGGGCACGAAACGGCTTTCGACGTTAAATACAATAACGAAAGCAAAACCAACGTGATTACGGTCGGCGATTCGGAAATTTTAGAAGTTGACCAAGATACAAACACCATCAAAGGCTTAAAGGTGGGTACAAGCGAAGTTACCTTTGCTTATGAAGCTGAGCAAATCACAATAACCGTAAACGTGATTAAGGATAAAGCGGTTTCGATAGCGGCGCAAAATAACGGCGGCGATTTTGTGCTTATCAACGATGCGTTATATTATTTAAATAAAATGTACGTTACCTACCAAAGCGGAGACAGCAAAGAAATAGTAGATACTTCTTGCATCAAAGCCACCGTTTCCGATTGCGACGCAACGTATAAAACCGTTGTGTTTAGCTATACCGAAGACGGGGAGACCGTAACGGTTGCTTACGACGTGAAATATTATGTAACGGAAGAGTACGACGGGCAAGACACGGCTTATGATAACAGCGATTATTTCAATCATTACTATATCGGCGAAGTACAACCCCTTCCAAATGCGGGTAACATAAAGATGCTGGTTATCCCCGTATGGTTTAAGGATAGCGACTTGTTCTTTGCGCAAGAACAACAAGCGCAAATCGTTGAAGATATTGAATATACCGTAAAGGGCAACAGACCCAGCGACGAGCTTATGTCCGTGAAGCAATATTACGAGGCGCAAAGCTACGGCGCGGTGCAAATGGACATCACGGTGAGCGAGTTCTACTTTTCGACGACGTCCTATCAAGATTTCACCGATAATATAGAGTATAAGATAACGAATACGCACGCTTTGGGCACAGACGCCATAAGCTGGTATTTTGAAAATCACACAAGCGAAAGCCTTGCCGATTACGATGTAAACGAAGACGGATATTTAGACGGCTTGCTTCTTTATTACGGCGCGAATTATTACGGTGCGTCAGGGGAGCAAAACAAGTCAACGGCATTTGAAGTGAACAACAATTCCTACCCGTCGTATTCTTTCAACACCTTGTCTTTCTGTCCTATCGGCGGCTTATACGGATTAGAAAAAAAGAATCCGTCTACGTCGAAGCAGTTAACCGTTTCCGATTTATCTCAAACGTACAGTAGGGGATTTAAAGAAAGCGCAAGAACGGCAATACACGAAATCGGGCATATGTTCGGCAACGTTGACTTGTATGAAGACCAATTTGCGAGCGAAAGATATAAACCCGCGGGCGGCTTTTCTATGCAAGAGGACGACTACGGAAGCCTTGATCCTTATCACGTAAATAGAATCGGTTGGAGCAAACCGCAGGTGTATGCGTCGAAGGATTATCAGCTGGGGGATAAAGTGACCTTGCACGTAAACGATTTCCAATCCAGCGGGCAAAATATCATCTTGACCAACACGTGGAATGCTTCCAACTCTTTGTATGACGAATATTTAATTTTGGAATTGTTTGCACCTACGGGGGTCAGCGAATACGACGCAAAGGTGAAGTATTTGAATACAATTCAAAGCGGTATTCGCGTATGGCACGTCAATTCTATGCTGGCAGAGCTGTACGGCGGTAATACGAGCACGATCATCGATGGTAGGCAATATCAATTAGCGTATTCCAATTATGACGTGGAAAGCGCCTTTGACGTCCTGCATATGATAAGAAATAACCCCAACGAAGAGTACAACAGCACAAATGCGCTGCAAAACGGCGGGGTGTTATTTGAAGAAGGCGATACGTTTGATATGGAAACCTTTCAATCGCAATTCGTCAACGGATGTAAGCTGGACAATGGTGAAAAACTGGGCTGGGCATTCACAGTGGAGTCCATCTATAAAAAGATAGACGGCACGTATGGCGCAATCATTACGTTGGAAAGAACGGATAACGTTAGAACGGAATTCACGAAGACGGTTACGCTCAATCGTTCCGATTTAAAAGACCCTGTGGGAGAAGAAGAATACGGGGATGATATTTTTGGGGCGGACGGTGCATTCTCCCTTGTTTATAAATACGTAACGCCTCCTTCTTACTATGCGCAAGGGTATCCGATTTCCACGGACGGGATGTGTTTGTTTGCTTCTGCAGACGGCAACGGCGGGTATATTGATTTAACCATTAAGGAAATAGACGGAAAAGAAGTTTGCATCAATTCCATTTCGATTACTTATTCAAATTTGACGAAAGCGTCCTTGACGGTTTTGGTTGGCGACGCGCCGATGGAAGGTCAAAAATTGACCCCTCAGCAGACCGGAACGCTTGCTTTTGAATATGCCGTAAACGCGGCTTCCGTTCGAATTCAAAATCAATATAATGGAACGATCGATCACTGGTCTATCCTTGCGCTTTTCGAGATAACGATTAACTATACGGTAAAATAAGGTGATTGTATCCAAAGCAAAGGGTTAAAACAACTAAAAAAGCGGTTATCCTTGTACGGGATAGCCGTTTTTTTGCGCGTGAATGCTTGACATTTTCACGGCTTTATATTATGATAACAACGGCGTTTCTTGTAAAGAAAATACCATTTTAAACGCAAAGGAAAAAAGGCAAGGACGATATTGCAAGATGATTAACTTTTTAGACGTTTTTTTGACGGTGGTATTTTTGCTGTTGTTGGCTGTGCCGGGGTTTATTTTTGCAAAGACAAAAATGTTGAACGAATCGGCAAGCGGTACGCTGTCTGCCATTGTTTTATACGGCTGCCAGCCGATACTCATTATCACCAGCTTCCAAGGCTGCGCGTTCAATCCCGATATTGCTATCAATATGCTGTTGGTGGCGGGAATTGCGTTTGCGGCACATTTTATTATGTTCGGCGCGGTAAAGCTTCTGTTTTGGAAGTGGGAAAAGCAGGACAAGGTAAAGCTTGTAAAATATTTAAGCGTATTTTCCAACTGCGGCTTTATGGGCTTGCCTTTTTTGCAATCGCTGTTTACCGACCCCAAAGTACAGTCGGAGCTTGTCATCTATTGCGCCGTGGTTTTGGCGGTATTTAACGTATTAAACTGGACGTTCGGCGTATATATTTTAACGGGGGACAAGAAAGAAATTTCGGCAAAAAAGGTATTGCTTAACCCCGTAATTATTTCGGTAGCGTTCAGCTTGGTTTTGTTTTTTGCAATGCAAAAGCCCCTTGTCGATTTCACCGTACAGGGTTCGATATGGAATAAAATCGTAACCAAGCTTATGACCAGCTTAAACTTCTTATCGAATATGGTTACGCCGCTTTCGATGTTCGTCATCGGCATTCGTCTTGCCAACGTCAACGGAAAGCAGCTTTTAACGGATAAATGGGCGTATATTGCCACGGCGGTAAAGCTGGTGCTGATGTCCTTTGTCGTGATGTTTTTGGTGGCGTATTTGCCCATTGAGCCCATCATTAAATACACGGTGTTCTTCCTGCTTTCAATGCCGAGCGCAACCAGCGGTGCGATGATGGCGGTGCAGTATAAAAAGGACGGGGATTTTGCTTCGGTGGGCGTGGTGTTATCCACGATACTTTCTATCGCGACCCTGCCTCTTTTGTTCTTGTTTATGAAGTCGGTGCTGGGTGTTGCAATTTAAGCCTTGCGATAAAAAGATGCGCCATAATTTTCCTTTTCTTGGGAAAAATTTTTTATTTTTTCTATTTACAAACGGAAAAAAGTTTGTTATAATAGAATAAAATAAACCAAGGAGAAACAAATATGGGAAAATTCGTTATTAAAAAGACCCCTTCGGGCGCATTCAATTTCAGCTTATATGCAGCAAATAAAGAAAAAATCGCAGTCGCTTCTCAGGTATACACCACCAAGGGCGCGTGCAAAAAAGGTATGGAAAGCGTAGGAAAAAATGCGGCGAAATGTATTGCGGAAGACAGAGTGGAAGACCAAACCTTGAAAAATCCTACCGCAAAAACCAACCCTAAATTTGAAATCTATTTTGATAAAGCGGGCTTGTATCGCTACCGTCTTATCGCATCCAACGGCGAAAGCATTGCAATGAGCGAAGAGGGCTATAAATCCAAGAGCGGCGTTATGAACGGTATTAAGAGCGTTTCCGTCAACGCAGTCGACGCGGAAATCGTAGACGAGTCCTTGGAAAAATAACGGATAACATCAAACGAAAACCTGCGTGCAAAAGCTTGCTCGCAGGTTTTTCTACGCCGCACGGCTTGACAAACTCCCGCGGCAAGTGCTATAATACAAGCAACGGCGTTTCAATACGCGCGGCAAAAA
>JAZSGC010000126.1:0-9701 GCA_045532525.1 Candidatus Scatosoma sp. | reverse complement strand
AGACGAACACGGCGTGAAGCTGATCGGTACGAAGCTGGACGCTATCGACCGTTCGGAAGATCGAGAGCTTTTCAAAGCGACGATGGAAAAAATCAATCAGCCCTGCGTGCCGTCCGATATTGCCTATACGGTGGATGAATGTGTAGCGATTGCAAACAAGCTTAGTTATCCCGTCATCATTCGTCCTGCGTATACGCTTGGCGGTGCGGGCGGCGGCGTTGCTTATAACGAAGAAGAGCTTCGTTTGATTTCCCATAACGGGTTGATGCTTTCGCCGATTACGCAGGTACTCATTGAAAAATATATCGCGGGCTGGAAAGAAATTGAATTTGAAGTCATTCGCGACTGCAACGGCAACTGCCTGACCGTTTGCTCTATGGAAAACGTAGACCCCGTCGGTATTCACACGGGGGATTCTATCGTCGTTGCGCCAGCGGTGACTCTTACCACGAAAGAATATAATATGTTGCGTTCGGCGGCGCTTTCGATTATTACCGAATTAGGCATTGAAGGTGGGTGCAACGTACAGTTTGCGTTAAATCCCGATTCTTTTGAATATTCGGTTATCGAAGTAAATCCCCGCGTCAGCCGTTCTTCGGCGTTGGCTTCCAAAGCGACGGGTTTCCCGATTGCTAAGGTTACGTCGAAAATTGCGCTTGGTTATACCCTTGACGAAATCGTCAACGACGTAACGGGCAACACCTATGCTTGTTTCGAGCCGACCATCGACTATTTGGTCGTTAAAATGCCCAAGTGGCCTTTTGATAAATTCTTGTACGCAAAGCGGGAGCTGGGCACGAGAATGAAAGCGACGGGGGAAGTGATGTCCATCGGTACGTCTTTTGAGATGGCGATGATGAAAGCGGTGCGCGGCGCGGAGATTTCCACAAGCACGTTCAACTATAAAAAATTCTTGCATTCCACTAAGGAAGAACTGTTGGCGAAATTGCCCGAAAAGACGGACGAACGCATTTTCGTCGTATACGCGGCGCTGAAAAAGGGCGTAAGCGTGGACGAAGTGTTTGAAATCACCAAAATCGACCGTTGGTTCTTAAACAAATTTATCAACCTGATTGCTTACGAAAACCGTCTTGCGTCGGGGGAAAAGCTGACCAAAGAGCTTTACGAAGAAGGCAAAAAATTAGGCTACTTGGATAAGGATATCGCCGCGCTTAGCGGGCAAAAAATTCCCTATCGCAAAAAGGTAGCGTATAAAATGGTAGATACCTGTGCGGCGGAATTTGCGGCAAAGACGCCGTATTTCTATTCCACCTTCGACCCGCACGAACACGACGAGGCTAAGCCGTTTGTGCAAAACAGCAACAAAAAGCGCATCGTCGTTATCGGTTCGGGGCCGATTCGTATCGGGCAGGGTATTGAATTCGACTATTCCTCCGTACATTGCGTTTGGACGTTGAAGGAATTAGGGTATGAAGTCGTTATCATCAACAACAACCCTGAAACTGTTTCCACGGACTTTGACACCGCGGATAGATTATATTTTGAGCCGTTAACGCCCGAAGACGTACAGCACGTTTTGGACGTAGAAAAACCCTACGGCGTTATTATTACGTTCGGCGGACAAACGGCTATCAACCTTTGCGCATACTTCAACACCCACGGAATCCGCATTCTCGGCACTTCCGCGGACAGCGTAGATAGAGCGGAAGACAGAGAGCGTTTTGAAGCGTTGCTTGAAAAGTATTCCATTCCCCGCCCGAAAGCAATTACGGTTATGACCAAGGAAGAAGCTTTGGCGGCGGCGGAAAAGCTGGAATATCCCGTGCTTCTTCGCCCTTCCTACGTTATCGGCGGGCAAAATATGACGATTGCCTTCACCCAAGAAGACGTTTGTCGATATATGGACGTCATTTTGGCGCAGGGCATTGAAAACCCCGTGCTTTGCGACCAGTATTTGATGGGCACGGAGCTGGAAGTCGACGCCATCTCGGACGGTAAAGACGTGCTAATTCCGGGTATTATGCAGCATATTGAACGCACGGGTATTCACTCGGGCGACTCCATTGCCGTATATCCGCCCTACAACTTAGAAGATACGATGCTGGAAAGAATTATTGAAGTTTCTACCCAGCTGACCTTGGAATTGAAGACGAAAGGTCTTATCAATATTCAGTATTTGATTTACCGCGGACAGCTTTACGTTATTGAAGTAAATCCCCGCGCTTCTCGTACCGTTCCTTATATTTCCAAGGTGACGGGCGTGCCGATGGTAGAGCTTGCCACCAAAATCATCGCAGGGGCAAAGCTCAAAAAGCTCGGATACGGAACGGGGTTGTATCCTTCTTCGCCGTACGTGGCGGTAAAAGTACCCGTGTTCAGTTTTGAAAAGCTGAACGACGTCAACTCTCAGCTTGGTCCGCAAATGAAATCGACGGGCGAAGTTTTGGGTATCGGTAAAACGATTGAAGAAGCGATGTTTAAGGGGCTTGTTTCCGCAGGCTTTAAAATGTGCCACCCGTCCGAGCGCCGTTCGGTAGGCGTGTATATGACGGTAAACGACCAGGATAAGCTGGATTTGCTGACGATTGCCAAGAAATTTGGCGACTTGGGTTGTACGATGTACGCAACCAAGGGTACGGCGAAGGTAATCACCGACCTTGGGTTTGAATGTCAAGTCGTGGATAGGCTTTCGGCAACGGATACCGTTATCAAGCTGATGGACGAAGGGAAAATCGATTATATCGTATATACGGGCAAGACGGACATCGAATCCATCAACGACTTTATTCGTTTGCATCACCACGCAATTTTGTTGGGTATCACCGTTTTAACTGCGTTGGATACGGCAAACGCGCTTGCGGACATCATCGCAAGTAAATTTACCGAAAATAACACGGAGCTTGTCGATATCAACGCATTGCGTGCGGAAAAACTTAAATTGCAGTTCACAAAAATGCAATCCTGCGGCAACGATTTTATTGTATTTGATAACCGCGACGGAAAAATTACCTGCCCCGAATCGATTGCGGTCAACTATGCGTTGCCTCATTACGGCATCGGCGGCGACGGCGTAGTACTGATTGAAAATTCCCAAATCGCCGACGCGAAAATGCGTTTATTCAACGGCGACGGTAAGGAAATGCCTACGGGCGGTAACGCCATTCGCTGCGCGGGAAAATACCTTTACGAAAAGGGCATCGTCCGCAAAAACGATATGCGTATTGAACTCGCCAAGGGCGTTTGCGACGTAAAGGTATATTCGTTTAGCGGCAAGGTAAACACGGCAAGCGTAAATTTGGGCAAAGTACAGCTTGCGGGCAAGAAAATCCCGTGCGTGTTCAATGAAGAACGTATCGTGGATAAGCCTATTTCCGTTGGCGGAAAAGAATACGCAATCACGCTTGTCAACGTGGGCAACCCCCATTGCGTAATTTTCAGCGATAAGGTGGACGCGATTCCGCTTTCTACGGTCGGTGCGGATTTTGAAAATAGTGAATATTTCCCCGACGGTATCAGCACGGAATTTGTTCGCGTGGTCAATAAGGTTACGTTGAAAATGCGCGCATACGAGCGTGGTAACGGAGAAACCTGGGCTTGCGGTACGGGCGCGTGCGCGGCGGTGGTGGCGGCGGTGCTTCGCGGTTATTGTGAAATGGATACTAACGTTACGGTGAAGCTGCGTGGCGGCGATTTGACGGTAAACTATCATTCGGATGGCGACGTGGAATTGATAGGCAACGTAAAGACGGTATACGAAGGTATGCTGGAAATTTAATCAAATTTTACGGAGACGGCAATATGGACGTTTTATACGAAGAAAGCTCGGTTGCAAAAAACGCAAAGAAAAGCGAGCAAAAGTACGCAATTTTACACGTGCTTTCTAATATATTTTTGGTTTTGATGATTTTAACGGCAATACCCACGCTACTCTTTATTCCCGAATGGGGATTAGTGCTTTTTTTCGGGTCGTTTGCGTTGACCTTCTTTGGCTTTTGGTTCATTTTATATAGATGGAAAAATACGACGAACGTCAGCTACGATTATTTTTTGGTTTCCGACGAAATCCGTATTGCCAAAGTCATCAATACCAGCAAACGCAAGCTGGTGGCGCGCTTTGACGGTGAATGCATCATTCAAATCGGGGACGTAGACGCGCCGTCATTCGAGCGTTTCAAGGCGGACCCCAACGTCAAAACGGTGATTTGTACTTCCAACAGCGAAGCGTCGGAAGGAAAATTCTTTATGTATATTTTAGCGGAATATGAGGGGAGAAAGCTCTTTATTTTGGAATGTAGAGAAGAATTGCTGATTAACATTTTGAAGTTTACCAAGCGTACGGCTTTGGATAGAGATTACGTTTCGCAGGAAAAGAAGAAGCAACAGGTATGATTTATTTAGACAACGCAGCCACGACAAAACCTTTAAAAAATGCGGTGGAACGTGCGCAAATTTATCTTACGGAAAAATTTTATAATCCCTCCGCTTTATACAAGGAAGGGTTTGCGTTGCAGGGCGAGCTGAAAAAAGCGCGTTCGGTTTTGCTTAGCAAAATCGCGGACGAAAATGCGTTTGAACTCGTTTTTACGTCTTGCGGAACGGAAGCGGACAATCAAGCGATTTTCTCTTTTGCACGCCGCGGTAACGCCGTGACGACGGCGGGGGAACATTCCGCTGTTTTGGCGGCGTTTCACGAGCTGAAAAATCGTGGCGTTGCCGAGCCGCGTTTCGCGCCGCTTACCAAAGACGGCAGGGTGGATACGGAAAAGCTTTTGTCCCTTGTGGACGATAAGACGAGCTTTGTTTCCGTAATGCACGTCAACAACGAAATCGGAGCTATCAACGACGTAAATGCCATTGCTAAGGCGGTAAAACAAAAAAATCCGCGCGTTATTTTTCACGTGGACGGCGTACAGGCGTATGGGAAAATTTCTTTTCGTTTGGCAAAAGAAATTGATTTGTATTCGATTAGCGCGCACAAAATCGGCGGATTGAAGGGTGTTGGCGCGCTGATTAAGCGTAAAACGCTGGTTTTGCCTGCGTACATTTATGGCGGCGGGCAGGAAAGCGGCAGGCGCAGCGGTACGGAAAATACCTTTGGCATAATGCAATTCGCTTATGCCGCAGAAGAGAAGTTTGCGTCTTTAAAAGCGGATTACGAGCGTTTGCGCACATACCGTGAAAAATTATGGGACGGACTGGATAAAGACGTGTTTATACGTTTGTCAGCGGAAGACGGAACGCCGTACATACTCACCGTTTCGGCGGTTGGTTTGCGTGGGGCGGTTTTGCAGCAAATGGCAAACGATAAAGGGATTTTGGTCGGCACGGGTTCGGCGTGTTCTTCCAACAGTAAGCTTCGTTATAGCAAGGTCGTTTTGGCTTGCGGATACGATGAGAAAACGGCGGACGGCGTGCTTCGCGTCAGCTTTTCCGCGGATACTACGGAAGACGAGATAGAAAGCGCGATTTCGGTGTTAAACGAAGTCGGCAGACAATTAAAGGATAGGATGAAGTAATAGATACAATGAAAAAGGTCATTATTATCCGCTATGCGGAATTGTTCTTAAAAGGCAAGAATAGGGGATTTTTCGAGCGAGCTTTTGAAAATAATTTAAGCCGCGCTTTAAGCTCGTTTGAACACGAGCTTGTAAAACAATGCGGTAGATATACTGTGCGGAATTTTGCGGAAGAAGACGTGGACGGCATTATCGAACAGCTGAAAAAGGTGTTTGGTTTGCATACGTTAAGTCTTGCTTATGAAACCGAATCGGATTTGACGTCTATTTTTGAAGCGGCAAAGCTGGTAGCAAGGACAAGCGGCACGTTTAAAGTGGAATCCCACCGCGGGGATAAAAGATATCCGCTGACGTCCGTAGAAATTAGCAAAAAGCTCGGCGGTATGCTGTTAGATTATGCAAAGGGCGGCTTATCAGTAGACGTGCATAATCCGTCGTTTACCGTTCGCGTAGATATACGCGAGCACGGCAAAGCGTTGGTGTTTGGGAAATTCATCCCCGGGGCAAACGGTATGCCCGTGGGTACGGCGGGAAAGGGGGTATTGTTACTTTCCGGCGGTATTGACAGTCCCGTGGCAGGGTATATGATGGCAAAGCGCGGTATGAACGTCGATTGTTTACATTTCCACAGCTATCCCTATACCAACCTGCAAGCCAAAGAAAAGGTAATCGATTTGGCAAGGATTTTATCGGAGTATACCTGCGGTACGAAGCTTTGCACGGTCAGCGTAACGCATATTCAAGAAGCAATTCACGAAAAATGTAAGCCTGAGTTGATGATTACCTTATTAAGGCGGTTTATGTACCGTATTGCGGAACGCCACGCGAAGCGTATCGGCGGACAATGCTTAATCACGGGGGAAAGCTTGGGGCAGGTTGCCAGCCAAACCATCGAAGGGATAACGTCTTCTAATTCCGTGGTGGAAGAACTGCCCGTGCTTCGTCCGCTTATCGGCTTTGATAAAAATGAAATTATAGATATTTCCGTGAAGATGGGGGCGTATGAAACTTCCATACTTCCCTTTGAAGATTGCTGCACGGTATTTTTGCCCGATTTCCCCGCTATTCGTCCCAAAATAGCGGAAATACTTCGCGAAGAAGCCAAACTTGACGTGGAAGGATTAATCGAACAAGCCTTTGCTTCTTTGGAAAGAATTGAATTATAATATAACCAAACGCTGTATAATAAAACGCCCCGTTTTCGGGGCGTTTTTCATTTTGACCACCAGTCGGTGTCTAATATTTTCTTATCTTCAAGAATGGTAGAGCTTTTTCCGCTTGTGGAAACAATGGGTAGGGTAACGCTTTTCCCTGCCTTTCCTTGGAAGAGCGGAGTGACCGTATAAACGTATTTTTTATCGCGTTTAAGGGTATCGTCGGTGAAAGCTGGCAGCCAAGCGCCTGTATAAACAGTAGTATGCGTCGCATAATCGTAGCGGTCGATTTTATACGTGTAGTACTTGGGAAAATGCTCGGAAAAACAGATAACGACTTGGTTATTTTCCAACTTTAACGTGGGCGTGGGAATGGTAGGGAAAGTAAAGCAAGTGCTTTTATTTAAAGGGGTTGCGCCCTTTTTAAATAATTCGTTGAAACGGAATTCGGCGGGCGCGTTATCGTCGGCAAGTAGCATACTATGCGTGTCATAATAGCTTGGCTTATCTAAGGCAACGTTTACGACGCCTTGCGGTTTTTCAAACGGGGGGATTTCTTCGCCTTGCTCCGCATATGCTTTCCTTAAATATTCGTGGATTTCCTTAGAATAATTGCAGGGCAAGCCACCCCCCGTATGCGTAATCGTGGAGTTGTTTGCCTTTCCAAGCCAAACGGCAACGCAATCCTTTGCGGTATAGGAAACGGTATAGGCGTCCGTATTCCCACGCTTCGTGCCAACTGTACCCGTCTTTGCAGCAACGTCGAAAGGCAAATCACGCATTTTTTTTGCCGTGCCGTTTTTTACGGTGCTTTTTAGCATATCCGTCATCAAATACGCGCTGTCTTCACTAAAAACTCGGACGGCGTTTTTTTCTTTTTTATAAACGCTTTTTCCGTTGATTTTAATTTCGTCGATAAATCCGCAATCTTGCTTGTTTCCGTTGTTAGGGAAAACGGAATAAGCGGAAAGGAGCTCGGTTAGAGAAAAGCCGTGTTGCATTCCGCCTAAAGCCAACGCCAGGTTTTTGTCCTTTTCTTCTACCTTTAAGCCTAGCTTTTCCAAATATGCACAGCACTTGGATATTCCCACGGACGAAAGCACCTTTACCGCAGGTACGTTCAAGCTCTTTTCAACGCATTCCCGCGCGCTGACATATCCGTGAAACGTGCCGTCGTAATTTTGCGGAGCATAACCGCTATAATTCACCTTTTCGTCTAAAATCGGCGTGGCGGGCGATAGAAAATTTTCTTCTATTGCAGGTGTGTAAACAAGCAAAGGCTTTAAAATAGAACCGGGCAACCGCCGCGCGTTCCCCACTTCGGAAACGCAGGCTTTAAATCCGCCCGTCTTAGCGTCCAACACCAAAAATGCCTTGTTGCACTCCGTTTCTTGTGCGTTCAACGCTTCCACGTGTTTTTGGAGCGGTTCGTCCAAATAAGTGTAGATTTCAATATTACCGCTCATCGTAATACGGCGAGCGTCCGTAAAATGTGCGAGTTCGTCAAAAACGAAATGCACGTAATCCTTTGCGGCGCTGCTTTGCTTGGTTTGGGTAGGCAAAGGGACGGAAAGCGCTTCCTGCTTTTCCGCTTGGGTAATACTCCCGTTTTTTTGCATAACGTTCAACACACAGGCGCGGCGCTTTTGGCAGTTTTCCGGATGGCGGAACGGAGAGTAATTGTTGGGGGATTTTATCATTCCAGCCAGCATTGCGCTTTCGGCTAAGGTAAGCTCTTGCGTTTGCTTGCCGAAGTAAAAATCCGCGGCGGAAGCGATACCAAAACAGCTATGCCCAAAGTAGATAGTGTTTAAATAGGTGGTTAAAATTTCTTCCTTGGTGTACTTTTCTTCCAGTTGTCTAGTCAATTTCCATTCTTTCAGCTTGCGTTTCAGCGTTTTTTCCTGCGATAAATGAGAATTTTTAATCAGCTGTTGCGAAATGGTAGACGCGCCTTCCTTGAAGGAGCGGGATTTTGCATTGTGCAGCATAGCCCGTACAATTCCCTTGTAGTCAAATCCGCCGTGCGAATAAAATCTTTTGTCTTCCACGTCGATAAACGCTTGCTTGGTGTGACGGGGGATTTCATCGGGCGTGACGGTGGGGCGCCGTGAAAGCGCGTTGACGTTAATTAGCTTTTTGTCGCAGTCGTATATGGAAAGGTTATTCTCTTGCAAAATGAGTTTTTCAGGACAAAGCGAAACGTCTTTCGTTGTAATTTTATAGTAAAGGAACGTCGACGTTATGCCTATTAGGCATAAGGAAAGTGTGCATATAAGGATACGTTTTAAGATTTTCATCTTGCACAGTATCTTCCATTTTTGCATTTTTATCACGAAAACCTTGGTTAAATGCACGCAAAGACTTGAAAAAAATCAAAAAAAAGAGTATAATAGAAAAAATAAAACGAAAATAGGGGTATTATGGCGGAAAAGTATCACATCGTCACCTACGGGTGTCAAATGAACGTGCACGAATCGGAGAAAATTGCAGGCATACTCCGTCGCGTGGGATACGGTGAAGAAACGGATAAAAAGGAAGAAGCGGACATCATCGTTTTCAATACCTGCTGTATCCGTGAAAATGCGGAAAATCATGCCTTTGGCAATATCGGCGCGTTAAAAAAATTAAAAAAACAAAAACCGAACCTGCTCATCGCGGTGGGCGGCTGTATGACGCAGGAAAAAGGAAAAACGGAAGTTTTAAAAAAGAAATTTCCTTTTATCGATATAATGTTCGGTACGCTGAATTTAGAAGAACTGGAAGAACTGATCCGCAAAAAGAAAACGCAGAAAAAACGTGTGATTTCCGTAAGAGAAACGGAAGGGGAAATCATCGAATTTGACGACGCGTATCGCACCAGCTATCCCAACGCTTGGGTAAATATTATGTATGGCTGTAATAATTTTTGCTCCTACTGCATCGTTCCTTACGTGCGCGGCTGCGAGCGTTCTCGCAAACCCGAAAATATCGTGGAAGAAGTAAAAAAGTTGGTGGCGGCAGGCTATCGGGAAATCACTCTTTTGGGGCAAAACGTCAATTCCTACGGCTCAGACGGCACAACGGGCGT
>JAZSGC010000058.1:0-10703 GCA_045532525.1 Candidatus Scatosoma sp. | reverse complement strand
AATTATAAAATTAGCTAACCCAAGCAAGGTTCCAAATCGAAACGCGGTCTTTATTGCTGCTACTACCAGCGGGACAGTTATTTACAATTTCGATAACGAACGTGCCTTCCACTGCCGTATCCAATACCCATTCAAAAGAATTGGACTCCAATTTGGTAACAGTTTGTTCAAGCGTTTTGGTTGCAACTACTTCACCGGAAGCGTTTTTAATGTTAATGGTGATATTAACAGGTTTGCCTTCGCTGTTAAAGTGACCAAAGTTAAAGCTCAATTTCTTGATGCCGCCAGACAATTCGCAGGAGGTCAATTTACCAACGGCACTCGTTTTACCGTTCAAGGTAACAGCCGTCGTATTGTTGCCATCGCCGTCTACGATTGCTGCGAATTCGCCTGATGTATCAGCCGAACCGCCTACGTAAACTGCAGCGTTTACTGCAACCCAACCACTGGTAGTGGTTCTTTCGCCGTAACCAGTATTCTTTGTAAGCGTATCAAAGTCTGCATAGCTGGTGGTTTCTTGACCTGCTACCTTAGCAGAAATTGCGATATTGTAGGTGAATTCTTGAGAAGTTTCGCCTAAGGTAAGGGTTGCTTTTAAGGTAACCGTCGTATCTGCGGTGGGGTTCGCAATGGTAAGTACGCCATTTTCGTACGTAGCAATGTCGCTGCCAGCCGTAACAGCCCAAGTGATTACAACGTCCGTATAGGTCTTACCAGCCGTAGCAAGGGTAAGCGTGCCTGCACCCGTGAAGGTTTCAGCTACGTTTAAAGCGTTCTTTTCGATTTCGATTTTCTTTTCAGCCGTTGCAGGGGTTATTTCCATAATCCAAGCATCTAAGAGCTGAGGGGTACCTCTATAGTTACCAACAACGGAAAGAAGCTTAACCGTGTCGCCTACTTTCGGGAAGTTTTCCATCTTTTCGCCGCCATTCGTACCAGTCGAATCATAAGTACCATAAACAAGGATTTCGTTGCCGTCCGCGTCTTTGATGTACATGTTGCCGTACTTGGTGTTTGTAATGGACTTAACTTCGCCGATTACGTAATATTTCTCGGTGGTGTAAGCGCTATCTTCACTACCGCGGTCTTGCGCAGAGCCGAGCGTGATTGCTTCGGGAATGGTAAGCGTTTGAATTTCCGAAGGATCGGGATTAGGATCGGGATCAGGGGTTACGCTGGGGTCAACGCCTTCGCCGCTTTGACGAACGATAAGGTGTGCAACGAAGTTTTCAGCAAGATACTTGTCTTCGCAAGGACCCATCGTCGTATAGGTCTTGTCGCCACGCGTACCGAAGAAGAAATTCTTCGAGTTAACGGTACCGATAAGGGTGTTATATTCGGTGTTGAAGGTATAAACGGAGGTAGCCGTTTCGCCGTACACGCCGTTCGTATAATTGCCGCTTTGAACCATATTCAAATAAAGCTTGGTTGCGCCGTCCATATAGTAAGCATAGAAGCCGCCGGTGGTTTCTTCAAGCTTAATAACGATAGCTTCCGTAGTTTTAGTGCTGGTGTCAAGATAGTGGTTATTGATACCGCCTTTAAGGAAGTAAGCTTCCTGCGTGTTGCCCTGATACATATACATAAGGTATTCGGTATCTACTGCGGGGCTGGTAACGATTCTGCTTTCGTAAGGATCGGAAACTGCGCTTACAACGCGGTCGAAGGAAACGGTAGCGGTTTTGCCTTTTGCGTCGGTGATGGTAGCCGTAAGCACGTATTCGATTGCAGTTGCGCCGGGCGTAACGTCAACCGTCCAGGTGTATTCGTCCGAACCTTCCGTGATAGCAACGCCTTCGGTTACGTTAACCGTCCAGGTAACCGTGAAGTCGTGATCGCCAACAGCGAGGCTGTTTACAACTTCGTAGTCGTTGATTGTTTCGGCGGAGCTGTGGTCGATGTACATTGCGTACAAAGTGTCCTTCGCAGCGTCGAGGGGCTTGACTTGGTTGCCTTTGTTGTCGTCACCGCAAGCTACTGCAGCCGCACAGGTGAAACAAGTGAGCGTGGCGAGAACGCCAGTCAAAAGTTTTTTCATTTTGGATTTTTCTCCTTTATTTTAATTATTTTTTGTTTTTTTAGATTAATGAATGACGATGTCGTTCGGGGAGAAGACTTTCAGCTGATATTGGAAAATATCATTGTAGTCAAACAGAGTGACGTTGCCCGTAACGCTAATCGTTTTGCCCTTATATGCATCGCCTGTAATGGTGTTGCCGTCCGCGTCTTGGAATACGGTGGTACGAATAATGACTTCTGTGCCGTTAGACGTACAATGCAAGGTCATTGCGCCGTCGTTGTCTCCGCCGTTGTTCGTGGTGGAAACATACGATACGTACAAGTTTTGCATAGATACGCGGGTGTTCATTGCAATTTCCAGATAAGGCGCGGTTTTGGATTTGGTTTCGATTTCGCCGTCTTCCGTTTCTTCCTGCCAAGTTACCGTGTATTCTTGGTTGTTGTATTGCTCCGCCGTAATAATCGTGCAGGGAACGTCCATCAGCTCCTTGCTGGGGAATTGAATTTTATTAGGGTCTTTCGGGGTAAAGGAGTCATAAGACATATCCGAAATTTGCCAACCGAATTGATTGCCTAAGATGCCTACGATACGCACGTACGTACCGGGTGTGCTAAGCTTTTTAATGGGGGAAGACGTCAAAGCCGAGCCGCCGCCGTAAAAGATATACATACCGTAGCTTTGCTGGGTTTCTTCGTCGTAGGCTTCTATGTAGCTACCGTCACCATAGGATTGCGTAACAACGGCATAGAAAGCAACCTTTTGCCCCAAATAGCTTTCCTTATTCAAGCAAAGCTCGCGAAGGTCAAGCTCTACGGCGTCGCCGTACCAGTAATCGGGGTCAATCTCGTCCGAATAGACGTGAAGCTTTAAGCGGGTTGCTTGGTCGATTGCCTTATTGCAAACCGTACCATAGCACGTTTCCGAAGGGCTGGAACCAACCGCCAAGCCTTCCTGTAAAAGCTCGATATTCAAGCAACGGTAATCGGTCATTTCCGCGGATTTATACCACACCCAAACGAGATGTCTTTCACCCGTGGAGTCTACGTTCCATTTTTCGTCGTTGGATTCCAAAATAATACTGGTTGCCGAAAGAAGCTTGCTTTCGGTGTATTTGGAAGCTTTTTTGCCCCATTCTTCAATTTTACCCGTGGATTCGGGGGTATTTACCGCAAGGTATCTAGCCTTCAAGGTGCCTGTAGCTACAATGGACGTAGGCACGTTGAAATGGGTGGTGTCGCCGTCGATGTGGCGTATTACCGTCGTTTCTGTTTTTGCGGTTTTGCTGGACATATCCAGTTTCAGCTGCGCCGCATAATCGACGGATTTACCCCCTGTCTTATCTCCGCAAGAAGCGAAGATAAGACAGAAGATAGAAACGATTGCAAGTAGTAAGGCTAAAAAACGTTTTTTCATACATTTACCTTAATGTTTTTAATTATTTGTTGTATTTCGTTTTCAACTGTTTTTCAGCGTCGTCGAAAAGACCTTTGATGACTTCCGCCGCCGATTTGCCGCTCAAGGGATAGGTAAGCGCGTCTTTCATAAGGGAGTTCATCATATCACGTGCTTTGGAAGAACCTACGAACGTAGGGGAAACGTAATAGTAGCTCGTGCCGTCCTTGCCTTGCTTGGTTGCGAAGTCCATCGTCAGCTTAACTGCCGCCGCTTGGAGATTTAAGTTACCATAGTATTCAATGCCGAGTTCTTCGTTTTTATAAACGGGCGTTTGTACGTTTGCAAGGAAGTCTTCGCCTGCGTATACTTCATTTTCAAGAACGGATTTAATTGCGGAGGTATAACCGTTTTTCATCGAAACGTTTGCTTGGAATCTAATGTTCGTGGTGATGAATTTTGCAAACAGCCAAGCCGCCGCCGTTTCTTGCTTGTTTTGCTTCTTGAACAAGCAGATGGAAGGACCCTGTTGAATCATCTTGGGGGATTCAACGTCTATTTGGGGAATCATTGCTACGCCAACTTCGAAGGGATATACTTTATTGGTTGCCGTAGGCACCTGATAGGTTGCGCCTGCGGAAGAACCTATACACATATACACCTTGGTCTTTTCCTTGCTGGTTTCCTTGAACAGGTTGGACGTATAGGAACCGAAAATGTCTTGCGTGGTAACGTATTGCTTGTCTTTCCATTCACGGAATTTTTCTACGAATTCGCGGTTGGTTTCGTTGTTGAACTGGAAGTGATCGCCCTTCTTATCGGAGGTGTAGCCCGATTTAAGCTGTTCGGTCATCGTGATGAACCAGTTTGCGCCCGAATCGTAACCAAGGGGGATGCACTTGTTGTCCTTAGCGGTTTCTTTTTCAAGAATAGTTTTGCAGGTCGTTTCCATTTCTTCCCAAGTGGTGGGAACCTTTAAATTATTTTCCTTGAAGTAGGTTGCGTTGTAGTACAACAATTCCGTCGATTTCATCAAGGGAAGGGTGTACATTTTGTTGTCGCCAAAAATTTTACCTTCTTCGTAGTAATAATCTACGTAGTCGTCCAGCTGTGCTTGGGTAAAGCCGACCGTTTCTTCCGTGCCCGTTACGGTAAGGTCACTCTTGATAAAGTCGTCAAGGGGCAATACGGTACCGGACGTATTGTAAAGGGAAACGTGGTCGGGATAGCAGGATACAAGCGAAGGACCTCTTCTCGAAGCAAGCTCGGTAGCTACCTTGTCGCGGCAAGCGTCATAATTGCCTGCGTACGTAGGCTTTACTTCAATGTTGGGATAAATTGCTTTGAAGTCTTTAACGCAGTCAGCAACGTAGCCTTGCAAAGCGGAACCCATACTGTGGTAGAAGTTGATGGTTACCTTTTCGCCGTTGTAAGCAACTACTTCATAGTCGCCCGTTACAACGCCGGAAACGCCGCCTTCGCCACAGCCCGTGAGCGCGAGCGCATTACCTGCAACAAGCAACGCGGACGTGAGAGAAAGTAAAAACTTGGTCTTTTTTTTCATAATTGTACTTCCTTTATTTTATTTTTATTTTTTTGCTTTTATTTTAGGGGATTAACCCTTAATGCCGCTTCTGGATACGCCCTTCATAATGTATTTACGAAGGAAGATGAACACCATAAACAAGGGAATGGAAACCAAGGTTACCGCCGCCATTTGTTTAGGGATATCGGGCTGACCGCTGCTTAAGTCGCTTTCAACGATCGTTCGCAAACCGATGGTGATTAAATAGTATTTCGGATCGGACGTCAGCATGGGCCAAGCATAGGTATTCCACGCGCCCATCATTTTCAAAATGGTGATGGAGATCAGCGTGGGCAACGCAAGAGGAATCATTACCTTAATCAAGTACATAAAGTCCGTCGTGCCGTCTACTTTTGCCGCCAAGTACAGCTCTTCGGGAATCTGCATAAAGTTTTGCTTTAAGAGATAGATATAGAATACGCTGACAAGGAAGGGCAACGTCAAGTTTAAGAAGGAATAGAACCAGCCCATATCCGTGGTTTGCCCCGAAAGCCAACCAAAGTCTGCAACTGTTTTATAGTTGGTAATGGTGAAAAGTTCCCCGGGAATCATCATCGTGGCAAGCAAACAAGCGAAGAATACGTTTTTGCCTTTGAATTCCAAACGTGCAAGCGCGAATGCCGACAAGATGGTAATAACCAGCGACATTACCGTCGAAAGGATACCGATGATTACCGTATTGATAAAGTAGCTGCTTAAATCCGTCGTTGTAAACACTTCTACGTAGTTCATAAAGTCTCTTGACCCTTTCGGGAACAGAACCATCGTTAAGTCGGCGTCGATATATTCGTCATAATGCTTTAAGGACGTTGCAATCATCCAAATAAAGGGGAATACGACGATAAACGCCATCACGGTAAGGAAGGTGTACAAGCCGATTTGCACGAATACCTTGCCGACCGATTGCTTTTGGGAAACCGTCTTCATATTCTTTTCGTGCATTACGCCTTGCACAAGATTTTCCGTGCTGGCAATTGCCGTGGTGCTTTGCGCAATTTCGCCGCTGGGCTGTGCCTGTGCCGCCGCTTCCGCAGGTTGCTCCGCGGGGGCTTCGGTCGCTTCGGGTTCTGCCGCAGCGTTTTCTACGGGTTGTTCCGCCGCTGCTTCGGTGTTTTCCGTAAGGGTTTCCGCAGGCTGCGTTGCAGCTTCCGTAACTTCCGCAGGTTGTTCCGCAGGGGTTTCGGTTACTTCGGGTTGAGCTGCCGTTTCGGGGGTGCTGAGTACGTTGTCTTTTTCAAGTTCGTTCATTTTTACACCTCCTTAATAATGGGTTTTCTTTTTGCTGACGTACAGGTTGATCATCGTAACAATAAAGATGATGACAAACAAGATTAACGCCGCTGCGCTGGCTTCGCCGTATAAGGATTCGGGAAGGGATTCGTAGATATACCCGACCATCGTGAAGAGCTGTCCGCTCGCCATTGTGTCGCCGAAGATACCGACGATGCTGGAATATTCTTTAAAGCCGCCGATAAAGCCCGTGATGACCACGTAGGCAAGCATCGGGGAAAGCAGGGGAACGGTAATTTTCGTAAACACTCTCCAACGGGGAGTGCTGTCAATCATCGCCGCTTCGTAATACTGCTTGTTTACGCTTTGCAGGCCGCCGAGCAAAATCAAAATTTTGAAGGGCAGCGCGTTCCAAATAATATAAACGCAAAGCACGAAGAGCTTGGGCCAATAGGTCGACATAAAGATTTCTTTGCCGGCACCGTCTATCCAATTGACGGGTTTGCCGCCGAACGCCATAATGATATTGTTGACAAAGCCCCAAGAGTCGGGTTTGGGGAGTAAGCCAACCACGTCGAAGCAAGCGGAGAACACCATACCGATAGCAATCGAGTTGGTTACGTAGGGCAGGAAGAAAATCGTTTGATACAACTTTTGCAAGGGCTTAATCGCGTTGAGTGCAACGGCGATAAGCAACGCCAGCATCGTGGAAAGGGGTACGGTGATTACGCAAATCAAAAGGGTATTGATAAGCGCTGTACGGAAGTCGCCTACGTCGGGAACGGGTTCGGTCAAAACCGTGATAAAGTTACCGAAGCCGAACTTATAAGTGACGCCGTTGACATTTTCCAGTGCGTTATAGTCTTCCAAAAATGCCTTACCGACCGTACCGATGATGGGCCATACCGTGAAGATAGCAAGCAACACGATAGCAGGAAGCAGGTAAATCCAAGCTTTCCAGCTGTCAAACTTTATTTTTTCCAAGAAACCTTTTTTCACCGTGCGCATTTGCGTTTGCGCGGCTTGCTTTTGTGCCTTGGACTGTTTTACCTTTTTGGCTTGAAAAAGGGTTTCGCATTTCGGACACTTATAAGCGACGTCCTGTCTATCGACGAACAGCTTGGTTTGGCAATTCGGACACGCAACGATTTGCTTTTCGGGCGGCGCTTGTAAGGTCTTTTCGTTTTCTATCATAAATATAATCTCCTTACAAAGAATGATGCGGGTGAGAACGGATTATTCAAAATAAACTCTTGCTTCCGTTTCCGCGTTAAAGAGAAATACTTTATGGGGTTTCAAGGTATAGCTTACCGTCTTCGCCGTTACGTCTACCTTGTTATCCGCATTGATTATCGAGCGGATAATGGGGTTGACGGAGCTTTCGTGACGGGATACCACGCTTACGTCTCTGCCCATAACTTCCAGGTTAGAAAGCTCGCAAACCAAAGGACCGTTGGGGTCAAGGGTGAAGCCTTCGGGGCGGATAGCTACCGACACGTCTTGGTTTTCAACGCCTTTTACGTCCATAACCGCCGCTTCGCCAATGTACAGTTTTTCGTCCTGCACTTTGCCCTTGAATACGTTGATAGGGGGCGTGCCAAGGAATTTCGCAACGAACAGGTTGGTGGGGTTGTCGTAGATTTCCTGCGGCTTACCTACCTGCTGTACGACGCCGAGCTTCATAACGACGATAACGTCGGAAATACTCATCGCCTCTTCTTGGTCGTGCGTAACGAATACCGTCGTGATGCCCGTTTCCTTTTGAATTCTTCTAATTTCTTCACGGGTTTGCAATCTCAAACGCGCGTCAAGGTTGGAAAGAGGTTCGTCCAAAAGCAGAACGCGGGGCATTTTTACGATAGCGCGCGCAATCGCAACACGTTGTTGCTGACCGCCGGAAAGTTCGCTGGGCTTTCTGTCCATCAATTCGTCGATTTGAACCAAACGAGCCGCTTCCAAAGCGCGTTCCAGCATTTGCGCTTTCGTCATTTTGTCTTTGCCGCGCAGGTTTTGCAGCGGGAACAAAATGTTTTGCTTTACCGTCAAGTGAGGGTACAGCGCGTAGTTTTGGAAAACCAAGCCGATACCGCGGTTGACGGGGGAAAGGTCCGTAACGTCTTCGTCGCCGAAAAGGATTCTGCCCGACGTGGGTTTTTGTAAGCCGCTGATCATATACAGCGTCGTGGATTTACCGCAGCCGGAAGGACCGAGAAGACCGACCAACGCGCCGTCGGGAATGGTGAAGGTGAAATTGTTAACCGCTACGACTTCTTCGCCGGATTTTTTGTTACGGCTGGGGAAGATTTTCGTCAGGTTCTGTAATTCTACTTTCATATAACCTCCTGAAAGTGCCTTAAAGTTTTTTTATTTTATGTACAATTTTTCATTGTCGGGGGGTGTACGCTTCGCTGCTTATCGCTTAGGCGAAGCTTCCTTGCGCGCTTTTTCGTTACGCGTTTTCTTTTTCGTCCTTTTCGGGCTCGGTCTGCGTTTGGGTCTGCGCTTGACTTTCCGTTTGAGCTTCCGTTTGCGTTTCCGCGGGAACGGGAGCGGACTGTGCTGTATTTTCCGCGTTTTGCGTGCTTTCCGTGGTTTCAACGACCTGTGCAAGCTGTGCGGTTTGTATTTCGGACGCTTCCGCTTGCGATATAGGGGTTGCGGTGAAAACGGGTTCCTCCGCGGCTTTCGGCGCAAATACGCCCGTGGCTATGGGACGTCCGCCGTTTTCCGCTTCCGCAGCTTTGATTGCCGTTTGCTCTTCATCGTAAGCAATGCGTTCTTCCACCGTTTCAAAAATTTGTTGGCTGCTCATATCCACCACGACGGTATCGGATACCAAGTCGTGAATGCACGAGTTGGTTTTTGTGGCGATAAGCACGCCGATTTCTAAACCCGCAAACAAGACCAAGGTAATAATACCGACCGCGCCAAGCATACCCAAAAGCATCATAGAAACAATCGTCAAAGGCACCATTGTTTCCATTGCGAATCTGCCGATCATCGAACGAATTAAAAGAATGGGCTTGGAAGCCTTTACGCCGCTGCTGCGAATAACGGCAAGCCCGAAGCACTTCTTCCCTAAGGTTTGTCCGTTTTTAAAGAGAATAGGAACGACAAAGTAAATTGCTAAGTCGGCAACGAACACGCTGACGGCAACGTTGAGAATAGCCAAAAGCATTAACTCGCGGAAAGACGCTCCCGTGCGCTTGTCCTGCAAAAACGCCTTGTTGGCGTCGTCGTAAATTTGTTTGGTTGCGTCGTCCAGTTTTTCGTATTCTTCTTCGCTAATATCGAAAGAGAGCCCGTATTTATCAAACTCGAACTGCGTTTCGATTTCCGTGCGGACGGCTTTGAGCGCGTCCACCTTGGTATCGTAATCAAGCAAGAAGGAAACGCCGATACCTACGCCCAGCATAAGGCAAAAAGCGAGAATCGCGTCGAAGATAAACGCGGAAATGCGCTTCCAAAAGTTGGCTTTTTGTAAACTGAAAGACATAGAATGAATTCCTTGCATTAAAACGGGGTTTGCAATTCAGTTTTTGCATATTTTCCGTTTTTTTACGCCCAATTTTATATAATTTTATATAATATGTAGGGCTTACGGCACTATAATAACATAATTTTCGACAAATTGCAATCCTTTGAGCACAACTCTTTATAAAAAATCATTAAAATTTTCTTATAGAAAATGCATGCTGATGAGAAAGAAAATAAAAAATGCAAATAAGCCTTGACAGAAAAAGGAAAAAGCGGTATAATAATAGGACGAGATTTTTAACGGAGTATAAAATTTATGGACACGAAGAATATTTTATCGAAATGCGACCACACCTTATTGTTGCAAACGGCAACTTGGTCCGACATTAAAAAAATTTGCGACGAAGGAATGCAATATGGTACGGCCTCCGTTTGTATTCCGCCCAGCTTTGTAAAGCAGGCAAAGGAATACGTCGGCGAAAAGCTGCAAATTTGCACGGTAATCGGCTTCCCGAACGGCTACAATACCACGGCGGTAAAGGTATACGAAACGGCGCAGGCGATTTTGGAAGGCGCGGACGAGATTGATATGGTCATCAATATCGGTTGGTTAAAAGCAAAATGCGATACCCAGGTACGCGATGAAATTCGTGCAATTAAAGCGGCGTGCGGTGAAAAAATCCTGAAAGTCATCATCGAAACCTGCCTTTTGACCGAAGAAGAAAAGCTGCGTATGTGCCGTATCGTAACGGAAGCGGGCGCGGATTATATCAAGACGTCTACGGGATTTTCCACGGGCGGTGCCACGCGCGAGGACGTGAAGCTGATGAGAGAGCGCGTTGATCCCTCGGTCAAGGTCAAGGCGGCAGGAGGAATCTCCAGCCTTGAGGACGCAGTTGACTTTTTGCGTCTCGGTGCCGACAGACTCGGAACCAGCCGCATCGTGAAGATCGTGAAAAACGAGCAGGGTAGCGGATATTGAATGTCAGCCGGATTGGA
>JAZSGC010000049.1:0-6406 GCA_045532525.1 Candidatus Scatosoma sp. | reverse complement strand
TTTTTTGGCGCAGAAGACGAGATTCGAACTCGTGCTACGGTTTTCCCATACTACTCCCTTAGCAGGGGAGCCCCTTGAGCCTCTTGGGTACTTCTGCGTGGCTCATATTCAAAAGCTATAATACTATATCACATTTTTGCTGCGTTGTCAAAGCTTTTTGCCGCTAAAAAAGAAAAATATTAAAACTTTTTTCATCGCTATCTTTCTATCTATGTAAAAAATTTTAGTATATTTTTATTAAAATCAAGGGGGCGGGTATGCGTTGAACGTGCAATTCAAGGAAAAAACAACAGAAAAAGTCAAAAAAACACGCATATGTTCTTGCGTTGTACGAAAAAATGTGTTAAAATAAGGAAACGAAATATATTTGGAGCGTTGTATATGAATATTTGGCACGATATCGCACCCGAAAGAATTACGGCAAAAAGCTTCGAGGCTTTTATCGAAATTCCCAAAGGCTGCAAAGCAAAATACGAACTGGACAAGGAAACGGGGCTTTTGAAGCTCGATCGCGTTTTGTACACGTCTACCGTTTACCCTGCAAACTATGGATTTATTCCCAGAACCTTTGCGGACGACGGCGACCCCTTGGACGTTTTGGTGCTTTGTAACGAAACCATCTATCCCCGTACGCTTGTGCGTTGCTATCCCATCGGCGTAATTACGATGATAGACGGCGGGTCTTTGGACGAAAAAATCATCGCAATTCCGTTCGGCGATCCCACCTACAACAGCTATTACGACATTCACGAGCTGCCTAAGCACGTCTTTGAAGAAATGATGCACTTCTTTGAAGTGTACAAGTCCTTAGAGCATAAGCAAACAACGGTGAAAGAAATTTGTCACCGCGATGAAGCGATGGATATCATCAACAAATGCATCGCGGCGTATAAGGATATTTTTACGAACAAGAAATAAGCGTAAAAAACGAAATCCGACCCAAAAACGCTTGTATTAAGGGGCTTTTGCGGTATAATAACAACGATATAAGCGTAAAGAGCACGCGCGCAAGACCGCGCAAGCGTTGCGCTCCGTTTCAATGAAAAATTTTACACTTTTTAAAGGGGTCATCAAAGGTTATGGCAAAAGAAAATCAATTTGTAGAACAAATCGCGGACATCAACGCCGATTTCCCGCAATGGTACACGGACGTCGTATTAAAGACGAAGCTTGTCGATTACGGCCCTGTAAAGGGTACGATGGTTATCCGTCCCTATGGGTATGCGATTTGGGAAAATATCCAAAAGGAGCTTGACGCGCGTTTCAAGCAAAACGGCGTGCAAAACGCTTATTTTCCTTTGCTGATTCCGATGAGCTATTTCACGAAAGAAGCAGAGCACGTAGAAGGTTTTGCGCCCGAAGTGGCGGTGGTTACGCACGCAGGCGGAGAAGAACTGAGCGAGCCTTTGGCAATCCGTCCCACTTCCGAAACGATTATCGGTACAATGATGTCGAAGTGGGTGCAATCCTACCGCGATTTGCCCTTGAAGGTCAATCAATGGTGCAACGTTATGCGTTGGGAAAAAACCACCCGTCCTTTCCTGCGTACCAGCGAATTTTTATGGCACGAGGGGCATACGGCGCACACAAGTGAAAAGGAAGCGGAAGACTTCGCATTAACGATGCTTGGCGTTTATCAGGAATTTATGGAAAACTGCCTTGCTATCCCCGTGCTTACGGGCAGAAAGACGGAAAAAGAACGCTTTGCGGGTGCGGTGGCTACCTATACGATGGAAGCGATGATGCGCGACGGCAAAAGTTTGCAGTCGGGTACGTCCCATTATCTTGGTCAAAACTTCGCTAAGGCGTTTAACATTGAATATCAAGGTCAGGAAGGGGGATTGCAAACGGCGTACACCACGTCGTTTGGTGTTTCCACCCGTCTTATCGGTGCGATCATTATGACGCACGGCGACGAACGCGGCTTGGTTTTACCCCCCGTCGTTGCGCCTACGCAGGTCGTTATCGTGCCCATCGCAGCGCGTAAGGGCGGCGTAATTGAAAAGTGCGAAGAAGTCAAAGCGGAGCTGGAAAAAGCAGGCGTGCGCGTAGTTTTGGACTCCACGGACAACAGCCCAGGCTGGAAGTTCAACGAATGGGAAATGAAAGGCGTTCCCGTCCGTATCGAGCTTGGTCCGCGCGACATTGAAAACGGAAAAATGCTTTGCGCTCGTCGCGACACCTTTGAAAAAATTGAAATGCCCTTGGAAAACGCAGCGGAAAGCGTCAAGGCGTTGCTTGCGCAGGTACAAGGCGATTTGCTCAGCGCGGCGCGTGCTCGCCGTGATAGCCGCATCGTATATGCAGACGATATGGACGGTATTCTCGCAGGGGTAGAAGCGGGCAATTTCGTCAAGGCAGGCTGGTGCGGTTGCCGAGAATGTGAAGATAAAATCAAAGAACAAACCGCAGCAACCGCCCGTGTTTACGCCGAAGGAGAAGTGGGTGAAAAGTGTGCCGTTTGCGGCAAGCAAGCACAACACGTCATTGTTTATGCTCGCGCCTACTAAGAAAAAAATTGTTTGGTGAATAGAAAAACGAGCCGTTTTCAAACGGCTCGTTTTTTACGCTATTTTTCATTCAACGCGTACCTGGGTGGGGGGATTTAATAAAAAATCCCTTATTTTCTTTCACTTGCATAAGACGATTTTTGTATAGAGAAAAGAAAAATGCCTCGCGCATAGCGTATGCGCGCTCGTGCGTGGACATCTTTCGCGTGCCCCGTAAGCGCCTGCCTACGCGCGTTCGTATGCTCTTGCACGCGCTTGCGAATATATAATGTAGGAAAAAATGCAGGAAATTTGCGTTAGGCGCTTGACGGATAAAGAAAAAAGTGGTATGATGATAGTATGGAAAATAATACGGAAATCAACAAAATAATTGCGAAAAATCTCGTGCATTACCGTAAGGAAGCGGGTTTAACGCAAGCGGAGCTTGCGGAAAAAATCAACTATTCCGATAAATCGGTATCCAAATGGGAAAGTGCAAACGGTGCGCCCGACGTATATACCCTGATGCAGCTTGCGCAGCTTTACGGGGTTACTTTAAACGACCTTGTCAGCGCGGAAGAACCCGTAAAAAAGGAAAAACGGCCCAGAAATTCCCGTGTGTGGATTATGCTGCTTTCCAGCGGTATCGTATGGCTGGTAGCAACGGGATTTTTCATTACGATGCAGCTTTTAATGCCCACGGTTGCGCCGTGGTGGCTGGCGTTCTTGTATGCGGTGGCGGCAAATGCCATCGTGCTTATCGTGTTCACAAGTATGTGGAAATATAAAATGACCCATTTTATTGCCGTTTCTACACTCATTTGGTCGGCAATTACCTGTCTATATTTAACGGCTAGGTTTATTTCCGAGCACTACAAAAACGATTACTCGGCGCTTTGGCTCGTATTCATTTTGGGTATTCCCTTGCAGGTTTTAGAATGCTTCTGGGGCTTGTTCCGCGCTCGAAAAAGCAAGGAAAAACAAGAGCTTGCGCAGGCAACGGAAGCCGCAGAAGTTGCAAAAGCCGCGGATGAGCAGCCGACGGAAAAGGAGTAACGGCGGAGAGTTTGTATGCGGTGCTGTCATTGTAAACAAAAGGAAGCGACCAAGTCGTATCAACAACTAAAAAACGGAAAGGGCGTGACGGAGTACTATTGTATGGACTGCTACGATCGTCTTTTCTTGGACGAAAGAAGCAAAACGGACGGGGGTACTCTGTCCGTTTGTCCGTATTGCGGAATGCGCTTGCAGGACTTCCGTACGGGCAAGCTGGCAGGCTGTGCGCATTGTTATGCCACGATGCGCGAAGGAGTGATGCCGCTCGTTATCAAAATGCAAGGCGAGTTTGCGCATAAGGGCAAAACGCCGCCGCTCGAATATGGCGAAACGCACTACGGCGGAGAAGTGTACGACCCCGTTTTGCACGCCAAAGCCGTGGAAAAAGCCCGTTTTGAACGGCAATGTAACGAGCTGGAAATCATCATCGCCAAGCTGAAAGCGGAAAATAATTACGAAGACGCCAAGGGCTATGCCGACAAGCTTTCGTCAATGCGTTCCAGGTCGTCGATAGAGGAGGAATTCGTATGGCGTACTCGCCCGACTTCATCGAAACAATCGTAATTTCCACCCGTATCCGACTTGCCCGCAATTTCGCGTCCTATCCTTTCCCTAAGCGTATGGACGACGCGCAGGCGGAAGACATTGTCTATCTCGTAGGCGAGGGCTTGCAAAAATTTGACGATTTCACTAAGTACGACGTGGCAAAGCTGAATAAGCTTGACGCGCTGTGGCTGCAAGAACAGCACCTAATCAGCCCTGCACTATTAAAGAGCAAGCGCGGCGCGGCGTTCGTTTCTTCGGATAAAGCCATTTCTATTATGGTCAACGAAGAAGACCATTTACGGCAGCAATATATTTGTAGGGGCTTTGCGCTGTATAACGCGTACGAGCGTATCAGCGGTATCGACGACGGGCTGGCGGCGACCTACGATTTCGCTTTCGATAGTAAGCTTGGCTATATCACCGCTTGTCCCAGCAATCTCGGCACAGGTATGCGCGCTTCGGTGATGATGTTCCTGCCGGGGCTGACCCAAAACGGCGGGCTTAAACAGCTTTTGCCCACGATTAAGGCGCAGGGTATGACGGTGCGCGGCGCGTTTGGGGAAGGCACGAATGCCGAAGGCTATATGTACCAAATCAGCAATGAACGCACGCTCGGCGTTTCCGAACGGGAAATTTTGGAAGAGATGACGAGAATCACGATGACCGTTTGCGATTTAGAGCTTCGCGCCCGCGAAGAGATGTGGAAGGCTTCCAAAACGGAGCTGCGCGACAGGTGCTTGCGTGCGTACGGCGCGCTGACCCATTGTGCGCTTTTGACCGCACGGGAATTTTCGGAAAAAATGCTGGAAGTGCGGCTGGGTGCGGTGCTTGGCGTTTTTGATACGCGCGACAAGGCGGGGTTTGAAGACTTTTTCAGCGCAATGCAACCCGCAACTTTTCGTATCAGCAACGGTTTGCAAGGGGTGAACGAGCGCAAGTGCGACGAAATCCGCGCGGAAACGGTAGGCAACGCCTTGCCCGAGCTTGTTTGTATCGCTCGCAAAATCAAATAAAAGCGGAATTATCTATAACCATACAAGCGGAGAAAATCCGCAAACAATAGGAAACGGCGGATAGAATGCAAAACCGCCGTAAAAAAAGAGAAAGGGAGCAAGTATGTATTCTTTGTCGATGGCAACGGAAAATTTTAGACGCGCCTTGGAAATTGCAGGGCAAGCGGCGGCGGAAGTGGCTGGTACGGACTTTATCGGAAGCGAGCATTTCATCTACGCCTTTTTATCTTTGCCCGAGTGCGAAGCCTGCAAAATTTTGCTTTCCTGCGGCGTTAGTAAACAAAAATACGAAGAGCTTTTCAAGGGTAACGTCGATAAAAAATATACGGGCGTGGGCTTGACGCCCAACACCCAAAAAATGTACGACCGCGCCGTGGTCGCCGCTTCGGAAGAAGGAATGAAAGCGGGTACGGCGCACGTTTTATACGAAATTCTTTGCGTGCCCACCTGCCGCGCTTCGCGCCTGCTTGCGACGATGGCGGAGCTTTCCGATATCCGCGAAAGAACGGTTTCGGCAATCAATGCGCTCATCTATCGTAAAAAGCACGGCGAAACGGATTTTGAAAACGGCTATGCGCACACGCCGCCCACGGAAATTAAATTTCAGCCCGACGGCGGGGATAAAAAGCTGCAAAAATCCACCACGGTGGAAAGTAAAAATAAGAGCAAATCGGCAATGCATCGCAGCTTAGAAGCCTTGGAAGGCTGCGGCACGGATATGACGGAACGGGCAAGACGGGGCAAAATGGATCCCGTTATCGGCAGAAAAAGGGAGATTGAAAAGGTAGTGCAGGTGCTTTCCCGCCGTTTAAAAAACAATCCCGTGCTCGTCGGCGAGCCGGGCGTTGGTAAAAGCGCTATCGTGGAAGGGATTTCTCAGCTCGTCGTCAAAAACCAAGTCCCCGACCAGCTTTTAAATAAGCGTATTTTCTCCGTGGATTTACCGGGAATGTTGGCGGGTACGCGATATCGAGGCGACTTTGAAGAAAAGCTGAAAGGACTTATTGATACCGTTACCGAAGACGGGGATATTATTTTGTTTATCGACGAGATACACACGCTGGTAGGCGCGGGCGGTTCTGCGGACAACAGTATGGACGCGGCGAATATCTTAAAGCCCTTGCTTGCGCGCGGAGATTTGCAAATTATCGGCGCAACCACGATTGAGGAATATCGTAAATATATCGAAAAGGACAGCGCGCTCGAACGCCGTTTTACGCCCGTATACGTAGACGAGCCGTCGCAAGCGGACGCAATCACGATTATCAAGGGCTTGCGCCCGAAATACGAAGAACACCACGG
>JAZSGC010000044.1:0-11171 GCA_045532525.1 Candidatus Scatosoma sp. | reverse complement strand
AAAGCAATCGGCGGCGAAGGGCTTGATATCCAACGTGCTTATTCAAGTCAATATCGGCAGCGAAAGCACAAAGGGCGGTTACGCCTACGAAGAGGCCAAGGAAACCTTTGCTCGCCTTTCGGCAATGCAAGGCTTGTGCGTAAAGGGTTTTATGGCAATGCTCCCCGATGTAGAAGACGAAGCCTTGCTCCGCGATTTGGCACGAAAGATGCGTCGCTTGTTCGAGTGGGCAAAAACGCAATCGAGCGCGGTGGAATACCTGTCAATGGGCATGAGCGGCGACTATTTGCTTTGCGTGGAAGAAGGCAGCAACATGGTTCGCTTAGGCTCTACGCTGTTCGGGCATAGAGCTTACGGAGCGGAGCCGCAAACGCCGTCTAAAACACAGCCGTAAACGGAAATAGGAAAAAGGAATTATGAAGAAAAAAATACAAACGGAACAGGGATACGCGTTGGTAACGGGCGCAACGGGCGGCTTGGGTAAGGCGTTCGTGTATGCGCTGGCAAAGCGTGGGTATAAGCTGTTGCTTACGGGCAGAAGCGAAGAAAAGCTCCGCGCCTTGCAGCAGGAAATCGCGGAAAGCTTTCCCGACTTGGAAACGCATGTTTATCCCGCCGATTTATCCGACGAGAAGTCTCGCCTCGCCTTGATGCAGGCGGTGCAGGGGGACGGACTGAGCCTTTCCCTGCTTGCCAACGTAGCGGGCGCGGATATCCAAAAAAGTCTTGTAGAGTACACGGAAGAAAAAATCCGTTTTCAATGCCGCGTAAATTTTGAAGCGGCGGTTTCTTTATGTCGTTTCGCCATCGAAAATAAGGCGGAACGCTTAAAAATCGTCAACGTGTCGTCCGTTTCGGGGATCTATCCGATGCCGTATTTTGCAATATATAGCGCAACCAAAGCGGCGTTGACGTCCTTTTCCGTTTCCCTGCGCGAAGAGATGAAAAAACAAAACGTATCCGTGACGGCGGTGCTTCCCGGCGCAATGCCCACCCGCGACGACATCAAGGCGCAAATCAAGGGGCAGGGGCTTTGGGGTAAGCTGGCGGCAAAGACGCCGCAATCGGTGGCGGAAGCTTCGTTGCGTGCCGTGGATAAAAACAAGCGCAAGGTCATCGTGGGCTTTTGGAATAAGGTAATGCGCGTTTCCACCGCTTGGATACCCGCTTCTTGGCGGTTGCATTTCATCGCCAAACGATGGCAAAAAATCCGCAAGGACGCTTTTTAAAATTCACAAAATGCCAAACGCTTGCGCTTTTCCCGCGTAGGCGTTTTGTTTTAAATAAGTTTTTCTTGGAAGAAATTAAAATGCGCGCGTGAAATCCTTGACAAAAATATAATTTTTGGATATAATCGGTTTATTGCATAGAAAAATATAGTTTAATCGAAAAAGAAAAATCGGAGAACGAGTATGATAGAATTTAACCCTATGAGCAATTTGTTGGAGCAAGACCAGTATAAATACAGCTTGCAGGACGTTGCTCAACCCAACTTATTCCGGGATATTTATCCGTATGACGAAGTGCCCAAAACTTCGTTCAACCACCGCCGCGTGCCGATGAATATGCCCAAGGAAATTTGGATTACGGACACGACCTTCCGCGACGGACAGCAATCCCGCGCGCCGTATACCACCAAGCAAATCGTCGATATTTATAAGCTTATCGCCCGCCTTGGCGGCCCGAAAGGGATTATCCGCCAAAGCGAATTTTTCGTATACACGAAAAAGGATAGGGAAGCCTTAGAAGAATGTATGTCGCTTGGGTATAAGTTCCCCGAAATCACCACGTGGATACGCGCCAAAAAGGAAGATTTCGAGCTGGTACACAATATCGGCATCAAGGAAACGGGCATTTTGGTTAGCTGCTCCGATTATCACATCTTCAAAAAGCTGAATATGACCAGAAAACAGGCGTACGACCATTATCTCGGCGTGGTAAAGCAAGCCTTCGACGCGGGCATTTCTCCCCGTTGTCATTTGGAAGACTTGACCCGCGCAGACCTGTACGGCTTCGTCGTGCCTTTCGTCAACGCCCTTGTCGAGCTTTCTAAGGAAGCGGGTATTCCCGTAAAAATCCGTATGTGCGACACGATGGGCTACGGCGTTCCGTTCACGGGCGCGGCGCCCCCTAGAAGCGTGCCCGGGCTGGTTTACGGCTTGCACCACTATTCGGACGTAACGTCGGAAATGCTGGAATGGCACGGTCACAACGATTTCTATATGGGCGTAGCCAACGCCGTCAGCGCGTGGCTGTTCGGGGCAAGCGGCGTAAACTGCTCCTTGCTCGGTATCGGCGAAAGAACGGGCAACGTGCCCTTGGAAGCAATGGTGATGCAATACGCGTCCCTGCGCGGTACGCTGGACGGAATGGACACGACGGCGATTACGGATATTGCCGAGTATTTCAAGAAAGAGCTGGGCTATGAAGTGCCGCCGATGACCCCGTTTGTGGGCAGCGCGTTCAATTTAACGAGAGCGGGCGTCCACGCTGACGGCATAATGAAGGACGCGGAAATCTATAATATTTTCGACACGGAAAAAATTCTCAACCGTCCCGCGGAGGTTTCCGTTTCCAACACTTCGGGGCTTGCGGGGATTGCTTACTGGCTGAACAAGCATTTCAAGCTCCCGCCCGAAAAACAGGTAACTAAGCAGGACTGGATCGTCAAATCAATGAAAGAAGAAATCGACTTGCTGTATGCGGACGGCAGAACGACGGTAATGGGGGAGGACGAGCTGGAAAAGCTTTTCCTGAAATACTGCAAGGACGGGCGTTGCTCCGTCAACTGGTTCGAGTTATAAACGGCAAACGACAAGTAGGAGTGCAATCATATGGGCTATACGATAGCGCAAAAAATCATTAAAAATCACCTTGTTTGCGGCGAGATGACCGTGGGCAAGGAAATCGGTTTAAAAATCGACCAAACCCTGACGCAGGACGCTACGGGTACAATGGCGTATTTACAATTTGAAGCGATGGGGATCGACCGCGTAAAAACCGAGCTTTCCGTGGCGTATATCGACCACAACACTTTGCAGGCAGGCTTTGAAAATGCAGACGATCACCGCTATATCCAAACGGTGACCAAAAAGCACGGCATTCGTTTTTCCCGCCCCGGCAACGGCATTTGCCATCAGGTACATTTAGAACGCTTCTCCAAGCCCGGCAAAACGCTCATCGGCTCGGACAGTCACACCCCCACGGCAGGGGGTATCGGTATGCTTGGTATGGGCGCGGGCGGCCTTGACGTAGCCGTGGCAATGGGCGGCGGCACGTATTACATAACGATGCCGAAAATGCTCAAGGTGAACCTTGTGGGCAAGCTTTCCGATTACGTGGGCGCAAAGGACGTCATCTTAGAAGTCTTGCGTTTGCTTGGCGTAAAGGGGGGCGTGGGCGCCATCGTAGAATACGGCGGCGAAGGGGTGAAAACCCTTTCCGTACCCCAGCGCGCAACCATCACGAATATGGGTGCGGAGCTTGGCGCAACCAGCTCCATTTTCCCGTCCGACGAAATTACGAAAGCCTTTTTGAAGGCGGAAGGCAGAGAGGAAGATTTCATCGAGCTTAGCTCGGACGCCGACGCCGTTTTCGACGCCGAATATACCGTTGATTTAAGCAAGCTGCAACCTTTGGCGGCTTGTCCGCACAGTCCCGACAACGTAAAGCCCGTGGCGCAGCTTTCGGGAATGAAAATCAATCAGGTATGCATCGGGTCTTGCACCAACTCGTCCCTTTCCGATATGCTCACGGTGGCGGCGATGCTCAAAGGCAAAACCGTGCATCCCGACGTCAGCCTTTCCATTTCGCCCGGCTCGAAGCAGGTATACACGATGCTTGCGGAATGCGGCGCGCTTGCCGACCTTATCAATGCCGGCGCAAGAATTTTGGAATGTGCTTGCGGACCTTGTATCGGTATGGGCTTTTCGCCTAAGTCCGCGGGCATAAGCTTGCGTACCTTTAACCGCAATTTCTTGGCAAGGAGCGGCACGGCGGACGCGCAGGTCTATCTCGTTTCCCCCGAAACGGCGGCGGCTTCTGCGATTATGGGGGTATTCACCGACCCTACCACCTTTGGTAAAGCGCCCAAGGTAGAAATGCCAAGCGTCTTTAAAATCAACGATAATCTCATCGAAATGCCCGCTTCCGCGGAAGATATGCACGAAGTCACCGTGGAGCGCGGTCCAAACATCAAGCCTATTCCCGTCGGCAAAGCGCCCGACAAGGACTTGTCTTGCTCGCTCATATTAAAGGTCGGCGACGATATTACTACCGACCATATTATGCCCGCAGGTACAAAGGTACTGCCTTATCGCTCCAACGTGCCCAAGCTTTCCGAATTTTGCTTCACCGTTTGCGATAAGGATTTCCCTGCCCGCGCCAAAGCGCAGGGCGGCGGCGTCATTCTCGGCGGCGCAAATTACGGGCAAGGCTCTTCGCGGGAACACGCGGCGCTCGTGCCTTTGTATTTGGGGATAAAGGCGGTAGTGGCAAAAAGCTTCGCGCGTATCCACGTAGCCAACTTAATCAATTTCGGCATCGTTCCGATGACCCTGCAAGACCCTGATGATTACGAAAAGTTCAACGAAGACGACCAAATCGAAATACAAGGCTTTGCGGCGGCGGTTGCGGGCGCGGAAGAAGCGACGCTCGTCAACAAAACCAACGGCGCGACGGCGAAATTACAGCTTAGCTTATCCGCAAGACAGCGCGAAATGCTGCTTGCAGGCGGATGCTTGAACTATACCAAAAACGCAAAATAAAGGAGAGAATATGGAAAAGGAAACCTACAAGGCGGAATTAGACGTCGCCTGTGAAAAATTTAGAAAATTGATGGCGGAACAGCTCAAACGAGTGGAAGCTATGAAAGCGCAGGGCGACTTTGTCGATTACGCGTCGCTCGACGTTTTAAAAATCGGCGTGTGCGGCGGCGACGGTATCGGCCCGATCATCTCCGCGCAAGCAAGACGCGTTTTGGAATACGTACTTTCCGACTTGGTGCAGGCGGGTAAGGTGGAATTCAAGGACATCGAAGGCTTGACGATAGAAAACAGAATTGCACAAGGCAAAGCCATTCCCGACGACGTAATGCAGCAGCTCAAAGCCTGCCACGTCATCTTAAAAGGCCCGACGACCACTCCGCAAAAGGGGAACGGTATGCCCAACATCGAATCGGCAAACGTAGCAATGCGCAAGGCGTTGGATTTGTTTGCGAATATCCGTCCCGTGAAAGTGCCCGAAGAAGGCATCAACTGGACGATTTTCCGCGAGAATACCGAAGGCGGTTACGCCATCGGCGCTTCGGGATATAATATTACCGAAGATTTGGCGGTGGATTTCACGGTGACCACCAAGCAGGGGAGCGACCGTATTGCCCGTTTGGCGTACGATTATGCGCGTAAAAACGGCTTTAAACGCGTTTCGCTGGTCACCAAAGCAAACGTTATTAAAACGACGGACGGCAACTTCTTAGAAGACTGTCATAAGGTGGCGGATTTGTATCCCGAAATCACCACGGACGAATGGTATGCGGATATTATGACGGCGAAGCTCGTCGATAAGAAGCGCCGCCGCGATTTTCAGGTTTTACTTTTGCCCAACCTGTACGGCGATATCATTTCCGACGAAGCGGCGGAATTCCAAGGCGGCGTCGGCACGGCGGGCTGCGCGAATATCGGTAAAAAGTATGCGATGTTCGAAGCCATTCACGGCAGCGCGCCCAGAATGATTTCCGAAGGTAGGGGACAGTACGCCGATCCTTGCTCGATGCTCCGCGCTTGCGTAATGCTCCTTTCGCATATCGGCTTGCAGGATAGAGCGGACAAGCTGGAACGCGCGCTGGATATTTGTTCTTTTGAAGAAAAGAAGCTTGTGATTACGGGCAGAGCTACGGGCGCAACCTGCCAGCAGTTCGGCGATTACGTAATGCAAACGCTCGCCGCGCTTTAACGTATGTTTTTTTACGGACGGGAAGAAAAATTCACTTTCCCGCCCGTTTTTTTGAAAAAGGTCTTTACACGTTGGAAAAATTATGCTATAATTTGTATTGACACAAAAGCGTAGAAAATGCGTAAAATAGAAAGATAGGAGCGATAAAAGGTTATGAATTATATGGAAAACTACCGCAGCTGGTTAGAAAATCCTGCTTTAAATGCGGAAGCAAAAGCCGAACTCAACGCCATTGCGGGCAACGAAAAGGAAATCGAATACCGTTTCGGCGGCGAAATGGAATTCGGTACGGCGGGTATGCGTGGGATTATTGCCTACGGTATGAACGTGATGAACGTCTACACCGTTATGCGCGCAACGCAAGGCTTGGCGGAATGGATAAAAACGCTGGGCGAAGAAGGGATGGCGCAGGGCGTAGTCATTTCTTACGATACGCGCAGAAAATCTAAGGAATTTGCAAAAGCCACGGCAGGCGTGTTGGCGAAAAACGGGGTTAAGGTATATTTATTCTCCGAAGTACATCCCGTGCCGATGCTCTCGTACGCGGTGCGTTATTTAAATACGATTGCAGGCGTTATGATTACCGCCAGCCACAACCCTAAGGAATACAACGGCTATAAGGTTTATGGCGCGGACGGCGCGCAAATGTCCCCCGAAGATACGGCAAAGGTGGTTTCGTTCATTCAAAAAACTCCTTATTTGGGCGTGGCAAGCGACGAAAACAGTCCGTTGATTACGCCCGTACCCGCTCGTTTGGACAGCGATTATATCGAAGAACTCTCCAAACTCACCCTTTCTAAAAAAGCGGTGGAACAATGCGGCGCGGATTTAAAACTCGTATATACGCCCGTGCACGGCAGCGGGTACGTGCCCGTTACGTCCATTTTGAAAAAGCTGGGAATCAACGTCACCGTCGTGGAAGAACAGGCGGCGGAAGATACCGAGTTTTCTACCGTTAAAGTGCCCAACCCCGAATTTAAAGAAACCCTTTCGATGGGTATTGCGTTGGCAAATAAAATTGACGCGGACGTCGTGTTCGGCACCGACCCCGACTCTGATCGTTTAGGCGTAGCGCTGAAAAACGAGCAAGGGGAGTTCGTTGCGCTTTCGGGCAATCAGGTAGGGATTTTGTTGCTCGATTATATTCTTACCCGCCTTTCCGAAGATGGAACGATGCCCAAGAACGCGGCGGTGGTGAAGTCCTTTGTTACCACGGGTATGGCAAAAGCGCTGTGCGACGATTACGGCGTAACCTTGTACGAAACGCCCGTTGGTTTTAAGTTCATCGGCGAAAAAATCAAGCAATGGGAACAGGACGGAAAGCACACCTACATTTTCGGCTTTGAAGAATCCTGCGGCTATCTTCGCGGTACGCACGCAAGGGATAAGGACGCGGTCGTAGCGTCTATGCTCTGTGCGGAAATGGTTTGCTATTATACCTACGTCGGTAAAACGGTGTTCGACCGCTTGCAAGAAATTTACGCCAAATACGGCTACGTGCTGGATAAAAACGTTTCCGTGCAGTATTCGGGCTTGAATGCAATGAAAGAAATGAACGCCGTCGTCGACGGCTTAAAGGCGGTCAAGGTAGACGAATTTGCGGGCATTTCCGTACTTGCCACCCGCGATTACAGCGCGGCAAAGCGCACGGCGGCGGACGGCTCCGTTAGCGAAATGGATATTCCCAAGTGCAACTGCGTGTATTACGAGCTGGACGGCGGTTCGTTCGTGTGCGTGCGTCCCAGCGGCACCGAGCCCAAGCTGAAAATTTACTATTCGCTCAAAGCCAAGGACGAAGCGGCTGCAAACGAAAAACTCGCGGAGCTGCAAACGGCGGTCAACGCATTGCTTGACAAGGTGAAAAACTAAATAAATCATTTTACGAAAGACGAGCGTGCCGCCATTGCGCCCGTCTTTTTTATTGCGCAATATTTCATTTGATTTTTTGTGAAAGAATAGCAAAAAAAAACGAAAGATTTTCTATTGAAATTCGCGCTCGTTATTGTATAATAACGGTAAGAAATTTAAAATTGGGAGATTTTGCTATGAAATTGCCAGTATTAGATAAAAACTTTTATCCTATGATTAAAGCTTTAAATGATTTCGACGCGGAAGTACAAAAAAACGGAAATCCCGTAGAAGTTACGCTCGTTGCCGAAAGAAGCGGCGGTTATAACTACGTTTATAAATATAACGCGTTGCCCGACGGGGTAAACGACGCGTTGAATTTCCGTGTTGCGGAACGTTTGACGAAAACCATTCTTTGGGTTGTCGGCGGCTTTAAAATTTCCGTGGCGGGCAGCAAGTCCATCTACGAATATTTAAAAAAGGCGTATACCTTAGACGGCTTGCGCGCGTTCGACGTCGATTTTATGAGCGGCGTTTACGAAAAGCCCTTTGAAGTGGTTTGGTTGGAAGAAAACGAAATTCCTCAGCAAAAGAACGCGTCCATTCGCGTAGGCGGCTATTTAGACGGCTGCCGTATCGGCTTCGACGCCGGCGGTTCGGATAGAAAGGTGAGCGCGGTCATCAACGGCGAAGTGGTATACAGCGAAGAAGTCGTTTGGAACCCGAAGGTTACCGAAGACCCCACCTATCACTATAACGAAATTTTAACGGCAATGAAAACGGCGGCGTCCAAAATGCCCACCGTCGATACCATCGGCGTATCGTCCGCAGGCGTTTACGTAGACAACAAAATTATGGTCGCTTCCTTGTTTATTAAGGTCGATAAAGAAAAATACGGCGATTACGTGAAGAATATGTACATAAACGTAGCCAAGGAAATGAGCCAAATCTACGGCAAGGAAATTCCTTTGGAAGTTGCTAACGACGGCGACGTTACCGCCTTGGCAGGCGCAATCGATTTGGAAGATAACGGCGTTTTGGGTATTGCGATGGGTACGAGCGAAGCGGTCGGCTACATCAATAACAACGGCGGTATCAACGGTTGGCTTTCCGAGCTTGCGTTCGCGCCCGTTGACTTTAACGAAAACGCAATGCAGGACGAATGGAGCGGCGATTTTGGCGTCGGCTGTAAATATTTCTCGCAAGACGCGGTTATCAAGCTTGCGGAATATGGCGGCTTTACGTTTGAAGACGGCTTAACGCCCGCACAAAAGCTTAAAGTTATCCAAGCGCTTATGGCGAAGGACGATAAGTTGGCGGCGCAAATTTACGAAGATATCGGCGTATACCTTGCGCATACCATTCCTTTCTATGCAAAATTCTACGACATCAAGCATATGCTTTTGCTCGGCCGCGTAATGGGCGGTAAGGGCGGAGATATCATTCTCGCAACCTGCAAAAAGGTACTCGCGGAAGAATATCCCGAATTCGCGGGCTTGGATATCGGTTTGCCCGATGAAAACAGCCGCCGCGTAGGGCAAAGTATTGCCGCGGCTTCCCTTCCCGCAAGCAACAACTAATGGGGGAAACGTCAATGAAGACTTTTAAAAACGCGCTCGTTTACGTGGAAGGCGAAGGCGTAAAAAAATGCAATCTTACTTTCGATAAAAAAATCCAAAAAATCTCCCGTTGCGCAGATAAGAATGCGGAAGCGATCGAGCTTCCCAGCGACGCGATCGTGTTGCCGGGCTTTATCGATCAGCATATCCACGGTGCGGGCGGTTCGGACGGTATGGACGGCACGTTGAAAGACATAGCAACCATCGCAAACACGATTGCGGCGGAAGGCACGACGTCTTTCCTTGTCACCACAATGACCCAAAGCCCCGAAAACATCACCAAGGCAATGCAAGCCGTAAAGGCGTATAGGGAAGCGGCTTCGACGGACGGCGCACGCGTTGTCGGCATACATCTCGAAGGCCCGTTCATCGCGGAAAAGCATAAAGGCGCACAGCCCTTGGAATACGTTAAAGCTCCCGATATTGCGGCGTTTGACGGATATAACGCGGCAAGCGGCAACGCTATCCGTATCGTTACGCTCGCCCCCGAAGTGGACGGTGCGGAAGAATTTATCCGCCACCTTACCAAGCAGGGGATCGTCAGCTCCATCGGGCATACGGGCGCGAAATATCCCGATATTGAAAAGGCAGTTTCCGTCGGCGCAAGCAACGTTACGCATACCTACAACGCACAGTCCGCGTTGCACCACCGCGAAATCGGTACGGTAGGCAGCGCAATGCTGTTGGACGAACTCAACTGCGAGTTGATTTGCGATACCATTCACGTTTCCGTACCCGCAATGCGGTTGCTTGTAAAGAACAAACCCGCGGATAAGCTTACCTTGATTACGGACGCAATGCGCGCCAAGGGCTTGCCCGACGGCGTCAGCGAGCTGGGCGGTCAAACGGTGTACGTAAAGGGCGGCGAAGCGCGTTTGGAAGACGGAACGCTGGCAGGCAGCGTTTTGAGAATGAACCGCGCCGTACAAAATATGGTTACCAAAGTCGGCGTACCCTTCACCCAAGCGGTGGACTATGCAACCATCAACCCTGCAAAGACCCTGAAAATCGACGACGTTACGGGTAGTATCAAGGTGGGTAAAAATGCGGATTTCACCGTAATCAACGGCAACTACGACGTGCTTTTGACGGTTCGCGACGGCGAAATTATCTATAAGGCATAAATTTCATAGAAATGCACGTAAAAAGAGTTCAAGCATAGCTTGGGCTCTTTTTTTTGCGTTGCATACCGCTTAAATTTTCTTCATATGAATAAGAAAAGCAAAAACTTCCGCAAAAATATATACAAAAGTGGATTAAACACTTTCAAAAATTAAAAAAATATGTTATAATGGGAGAGACACCTTGAAACAGACAATGCATTTCCAAGCGTACGAAACTTTTTCGCACCAAAAACCTTTCGACTTGTCCAAGCACAGCACCATCGGCTGCGGGGGCAGCGCGCCCATCGCGTTTTGTCCGCAAAGCGTGGCGGAAGCCAAAGCCCTGCTATCCAAACTGGAAGCCGACGGCATACCCTACTACGTCGTGGGGAATATGAGCAACGTTTTACCCCCCGACGGCGAAACGAATAAGGTCATCGTGCAAATGCGCAACCTAAACGGGGTTACCGTCGCGGACGGTGCGTTTGCTTACGCAGGGGTAACTAGCGGCGCGCTGTTAAACGTTTGCAAACGTTGCGGCAAAAGCGGCGCGGAATTTTTAAGCGGCATACCCTGCACTTTGGGCGGCGCGCTGTTTATGAACGCTGGTGCGGACGGCAGGTATATAGACGAGATTGTCGAAAGCGTT
>JAZSGC010000109.1:0-22836 GCA_045532525.1 Candidatus Scatosoma sp. | reverse complement strand
CAGACGAAGAATAATATTATTTTAAAAAGGCGGCACAGCCGTCAACGCGCGGTTTGTAGCGTAAACCAGCGCACGGCAACCTTGTTGCCAACCAACTTGTTAAAAACGTGGGAGAGACGTCAAATCTTTCAAGGCGTCTTGTAAAAACCACTAAGGAGAAAATATTTATGGCTAAGAAAATCACAGCAGTCGTAAAATTGCAACTTCCCGCTGGTAAAGCAACCCCGGCTCCTCCCGTAGGTTCGACCCTTGGTCCCTTTGGTATCAACTTGCCCGGCTTTACGAAGGAATTCAATGCAAAAACGGCAGACAAACCCGGTCTCATCATTCCCGTTGTCGTAACGATTTATCAAGATCGTTCCTTCACGTTCATTTTGAAGACCCCCCCTGCACCCGTTCTTATCAAGAAAGCTCTTGGTTTGGAAACGGCAAGCGCAAAACCCAACTCCGTAAAGGTTGGTAAGCTGACGAAGGCTCAGGTTGAAGAAATCGCAAAAGTGAAGATGCCCGACTTGAACTGCACCAGCTTGGAAAGCGCAATGAGTATGGTAGCAGGTACCGCTCGTTCGATGGGCGTTACGGTAGAAGAATAATAGGAGGCGGAAAAATGAAATACGGTAAGAAATATCAAGACAGCGTAAAAGCATTTGTCCTCTCCAAGCAATACGAAGCAAACGAAGCGGTTTCCATTATTTTAGAAACGGCTAAGGCGAAATTCGATGAAACCATCGAGCTTCACGTTCGTTTGGGCGTAGACCCCCGTCAGGCTGACCAACAGGTTCGTGGCGTACTCGTACTTCCCCACGGTACCGGTAAAACCAAGAGAGTTTTGGTTATCGCAAAAGGCGCAAAGGCTGACGCAGCACAAGCGGCTGGCGCAGATTTCGTAGGCGCTGAAGAACTCATCGCAAAAATCCAAAACGAAAACTGGTTCGATTTCGACGTAATGATCACCACCCCCGATATGATGGGTATGGTAGGTCGTATCGGTCGTATCCTTGGTCCGAAGGGCTTGATGCCTAACCCCAAGTCCGGTACGGTTACGATGGACGTTGAAAAGGCAATCGCGGAAGTTAAAGCTGGTAAAGTAGAATACAGACTTGACAAAACGGCTATCATTCACTGCCCTATCGGTAAAAAGAGCTTCGGCAAGGAAAAGCTTGTTGAAAACTACACCGCGCTTATGGACGCAATCGTTAAAGCGAAACCCGCTGCTGCAAAGGGTACGTATCTTAAGAGCGTAACCTTGGCTTCCACGATGGGCCCTGGCATTAAAGTTCTTCCCAAGCTTTAATTGAAAAGAAAAAGGCAGTCGGTTTCGGCTGCCTTTAAACTATTTTAGGAGGAAAAAATGATGGGTACTTTACTGCATACTTTTGTAATGGAAGCGCCGAGCGGTCAAAAGAAAATGACCATAGAGCTTTACGAGGATAGGCTGATTATTTTGCAGGATGAGAAGCCGTCCCTCTACGACCAAAGGACGTCGAAGAAAGTGCATTTGTTGCATAAAATTTTCTGCTTTGGCTGGGAAGGCTTGGCAGGCACGGGGCTTTGGATTCAAATAGATGCGTCTACCTACGAATGCGAGGCAACGGAAGGAAACAAGCAACAAGCGGAAAAACTCGTTACCCTTTTACAAAGTATAACGTGCGGCAATCATTTTCCGCAAAAAATTTAAAATAATCTTGCAAAGGCGGTCAAAAATAGTTGACTGCCTTTGTAGAAGATGGTATAATAACATAGTAAAAATCAACCGCAGACAGCAAGTATCGAAAGATTTAATGGGAAACCGCTCGCCGAGGTAGAGGGAATAGACTTTTTTAGAAAGTAATTACGTCCTTATGCCGCGCGGTATAAGGTATTTTTTTATGTCAGGCGGCAACGCTTAAAGGAGGTAACTATGTCGGCTAATGTAGAATCTAAGAAACTCATCGTAGAAGAAATCAAGGCGAAAATTTCGGAAAGCAAATCCATCGTTTTTGCGGACTATAACAAACTCACCGTTTTGGAAGTAACGGCGCTTAGAAGAAAGTTTAAGGAAGCAAACTGCGAATACAAGGTTTATAAGAACACGCTCGTAAGAAAGGCTCTTAACGAACTTGGTATCACGGATTTCGACGCTGACCTTAACGGTACGACCGCGACGGTATTCTGCGCAGACGAAACGAGCGGTGCGGCGGTATTCGCAAGAGAAACCAAAGCAAACCCCGCGTTGGTAGAAAAAATCGTGCCTAAGTGCGCGTACGTGGAACAGAAGTATCTGGATAAGAACGGCGTGAAAGAACTTTCCGCAATCCCTTCCAAGGAAGTGCTTATCGCAAAGATGCTCGGCTGCTTCCAGTCTTCGCTTTCCAAGTTTGTTGGCGTTTTGGATCAAATCGCAAAAGCAAAAGAAAGCAACTAATTTCCTAATCTATTAAAAAAATCATTATTAAAAATCGGAGGATTAAAAAACTATGGACGTACAGAAACTCATTGAAGAAGTAAAAGCTATGACCGTTCTTGAATTGAACGAACTCGTTAAAGCATTGGAAGCAGAATTCGGCGTAAGCGCAGCAGTTGCAGCAGCTCCCGTAGCAGGTGGCGCAGCAGAAGCAGCTCCCGCAGAAGAAGAAAAGACGGAATTCGACGTTGTTCTTAAAGACATCGGCGCAAACAAAATCGCAATCATCAAGGTTGTTAAGGAAGCTACCGGTCTTGGTCTTGCTGACGCGAAGAAAGCAGTTGAAGCTATGGGCGTTATCAAAGAAGCTATGCCTAAAGCAGACGCAGAAGCTCTCGTTGCGAAGCTTAAAGAAAACGGCGCTACCGCTGAACTTAAATAAGTTTTTAACGAAACGCAGAAAAACGGCTTGTCCAAATAGGGCAAGCTGTTTTTTTGGTGTAAAGAAAATTTCATTTAACTACTTGACAATATCTATAAGTGATGTTATAATAAATATAATAAAGGTTTGGAGGTCAAACAAATGAGTAAGTGTCCTGTATGTGAAACGGAAAACGCGCCCGGTGTAACCGTATGTGATTTTTGCGGCAGCGAATTGCCCGAAATGAAAAAATGTAAGGCTTGCGGTGCGGAAATTCCCAAAAAGGAGGCGTATTGCCCGCAATGTAAAAACTTGGCGGACGTAACGCCGGCAAGTAACGCTGTTACCACAGACGGCGTACCGATGTATTTCGTCGCTTTGGATTCGGTTGGCGATGACAGACAAGCGGTTATCGAAGCGGTAAAAGATATTTGCGGTTGCGATTTTAGCGAAGCGTGCGAAATTGTCGACGGCGACGGTATCGTTTTAAACGAAGTGCCTAAGCTTGAAGCGGAAATGGCGGTTTCTAAGCTGCGCGGCGCAGGTGCAAAAGCGGGTATGGAAGAAATCGACTACGAATTGGACGCTATGCTTAGCGACCACGCAGGCTCGTCTTCAAGAGCTTCCCAGTCCAGCTCCGGTTCTTCGGCGAAAGGAAAGAGAAAATCCAAGCTCGTAGCTGGGTTGTTGGCAATTTTCACCGGCGGTCTTGGGTTACATAGCTTTTACTTAGGCTACACCTTTAAGGGGATTTTGCATTTAGCGCTTCTCTTTACGGGGATTAGCGGAATTTGGGGTTGGATTGAAGCATACCAAATTTTCACGGGTAAAATGGACGACGCAAGCGGCAACCCGTTGGAATAAGCGTTTTTCGTAAAATAAAAAATCAAAAACCGTCCTTTGAGGGCGGTTTTTTCCTTGTTTTGCAAGGCTTTTGTGTAAATCGGTGAAAAATCGGTAAAAATATCCTAAAACTGCTTGACGGAAACTAAAATAAAATGTACAATAAAGTAGTGAAAATGCGGGATTGCGCGGCGTTCGCGCTCCGTATCAATTAGGAGAGCAAAAGTATGTTCAATAAAACCAAGAAGATTTTAAGCTATGCGTTGGCGGCTTGCAGCGTTTTTGCTTGCGCAACCACTTTGACGGCGTGCGAAACGAATAAACCCGAAGTGCAAATGAAGATTGCGTTCAACGGCAAAACCTACACGTTGGATTATACGATGAAGAGAAAGGTTTCCCCTCGCACGGTTGAGCATTTCCTTTGGCTTGTGGACGGCGGGTTCTATAATAACACCATCATTCACGATTATGACGCAAGCGATTTGAGAATGTACGGCGGTTCGTACGGATATATCGCGGAAGATGACAGAGAAAACGCAAGCGTATACTACGAAGAAGATAAGTCTTATAAGGCGTTTTGCGAAAAATATAAAAAGTCTTTCCCCGCAAGCGTGTTTAAGGATAGCGCAGGTAAAACGGCTACGTATACCCTTTACGGCGAATTTGAAGATAATAAATTTGAAGTAACGAACGGCGATTTATCCGAAACGTTCGGTTCGCTGACGATGTATTACCACGCAAAAACGACGGATCAAACCGTTTACGTAAAGCGCGCGGACAGCAAGAACAAGTATGCGGAACGCGGTTACGAATACAACAGCGCCACGACGATGTTCTATATTTCGTTGAAAACTTCTTCCCCCGACAATCAAGAGTATTGTACGTTTGCCACGCTGGATAAAGACAGCGTAAGCGTATTAAAGAATTTGCAGGAAGCCATCAACGATTATATCGAAGAAAAATACGATTCGGAAAAGGACGACTTTATCACGAAAACGATTATGCACGTGGATAAAGAAGACGAATTTGTTAGCGGGCAGGATAAAACGGTTACGTTTAATCTTCCCAACGAACCCATTGTGATTAAGTCCGTAAAAGTTACCAAATATTAAGAATGAGAAAACACTCTGCGCGCAGCAGAGTGTTTTTTATAAGTCTGACGGATTTAGTTCCATCAGCATAATTAAGTCTTTAATTATATAAAAATCGCGGGGGCTGAGTGCGCGAAGTCGTTTTTCTATTAAATGGGATTCCTTGGCTATGAGATTATTTTCTAAAAGGATATACGGTGATACTTTTAAAATGTCACAATACTTAAAATAATCTTTCATTTTCATTGGGGTTTTATTATTTTCAATCATTGAAATATATTGGGCTGATTTACCCATAGCTTTTGCTAAATTGCGTTGAGAAAAACCATTCTTAATTCTCAGTTCTCTTATTTTTTGTAAAAAAATCAAATAGTCCATTTTAAAAATCCTTTAAAGTTATAAGTAAACTTATTTTACATTACCAATGGTAATAAGTCAAGCATATTTATGCCCATTGGTCATAAAATTAAAATAAGGAGTATCTTATGACGACGATGGAACAAATCAGACAAGCGTTAATAGAAGCAATTAAGCAGTCCAACATTAAGCAAGATGAGTTGGCAAAAGCTGTCGGGGTTACGCAATCGATGATTTCGCATTACGTGAGCGGGCGCAAAATGCCTGCGCTAGACACCTTGTCAAGGCTTTGTTCTGTTTTGGATTTGGACGCTAACGAAATTCTTTGCGTGCAACGACCTAAAGAGTATTAAAAAAACCACTTTGTAGGTGCAGAGTGGGTTTTGTTTTGCTTGACTTATGAAATTTTGATAAAACGGCGTGGTTGCCCACGCCGTTTTTCGTTTACATATACAATTTAGCTTTTTCCGCGCTGACCCGAAGAATGTCTTCCTTCGGGCGTTTGCTTTTTTCACCGCCGTTCACGTAGAGAAAATAATTTCCGCTTTCCGTTTTATACAGCGTTTCTTCATAGCCTTCGGGCGAGCCGAACGCACCGTAAACGTTCTTTTTGATAAGCTCCGCCGTTTGGGTATCGTAAACCTTTTTACAAATGATTTTTTGCATAGTTTTTTTGCTCCTTTTTATTACTATACACATTGTAAAATAACAGGGGAAAGCTTGTCAAGGCTTTTAGGCTGGGAAATTATGTCGTAATTTCCGTGATTTTCCCGTCTTTTGCCGCAATCTCGAAATAATCCACCGAAAAAAGTCGATTTTCTTTGCGGCGCACCAACCCGCACCGCGTTGGCTTATCGGTGAGCGTTACGCCGACAAAATCGCCTAAAAAAGCGCGTATCTTATCCGCGTCGGCGCGTAACTCGTCGCTTAACATATCGGCAAAATTTGCCCCGATTAACACGCTTTCAAAGAATGCGTAAGCAAGCAGTCCGTCGCTGACGGGATTTTCCGTTTCCGCGCTTTGTTTTTCCTGTAAAAGGAAAGCGGTTTGCACGCAGTCCGTTTCCGAAAGCCGCCACCTGCAATCGGCGTACCTGCCTAGCCGATCGCTCAGGGGCAGGCGCGCGGAAAGCTCGTCGTTTTCCACCGAAAACGAGAGTATTTTTTCTTGTAGCAGGCGTTTTCCGTCCTTGGTGAAAACGGCAAGCTCGTTAGGCGTGGAAAGCAGGAGCAATCCGCAATGAAAATGCAGGTCGGAATGGGCAAACGAGGGGGGCAGAGTTGCGTTGAAAAAGTTTTTCTCCGTTTGTACCGATAGGTAAAGCCGCCCTTGAAAGAATAGAGTCACCAAACAATCGTCCACTTTTTCTTGCTTGACTACGCGCAAGGTGCTGTCCGTGGGTGGAAAATCGTGCGCGTAAATGGCGATGGCGTCGGGAAGCAGATAAACGTCGCAGCCGTCCGGCGGTTGGAAGCGTAGTTTTTCCGTAATAAAAAAACGGATAGGCAGGGCGTTTTCAGGCAGGAATTCCGCATATAAATTGTCGTTCAAGCAAACGTCGGCGGAGCGTTCAAAAAGGTCGGTCACGCCGAAATACGCGCCGTTTAAGGTCAAAACGCAGGGTTGAGAAGATAAGAAATAGATTTTCATAGTTTATTGTATTAAATTTTGCTTGGAAAATGTATAGAAAAAGAAAAATAGGTTAATAATTTCTTCGCAAAACTAAAAAATAGGAGAAATGACGATGAACAAAATCAATGGCTACACGGAAGAAGAAGCACGGGGTTTGGTGGAATATATCAAAGCCGGCAAGCAAAAGGGAAAAACGCTTACTTATCTTTTTGAAACCTACGGCTTAAAGCACGGCAGGGCAAAGGGCAGCGTACGCAATTATTATTACGCATTGATGAAAAACGAACGGGGGGACGAACGCATCGTCAAGCTTTTGGACGGCAGCACCCTTTCCGTGGAGAAAATCCGTGAATTCACCGACGAAGAAGCGACGGAAACCTTAAAGAGCATCTTGCTGGAAAAGAGCAAAGGGCTGTCCGTGCGCCGTGCCATTTTTAATTTGGCGCAAGGGGACGACAAGCTGATGCTGCGCCTGCAAAACAAGTACCGCAACACCCTGAAAAAACAGCCCGAACGCTTGGCGGAGCTTGCCAAATCGCTGGGCTTAAACGAGAGCTTGGTGTTGGAAACGCGGCGAAATAAGAACGCGGAAACGAAAGCCACGCGTTTACCCGAACGAGATTTTTTGCGTAGACGGCTGGAAAATGAAATCAACGCCTTATACGATAGGCTGGCGCAGGCGTTGAAATCGGAGAACGAACGGCTTCGTGCAGAAAATTTGCGCTTGAAAGCGGAAAACGAAAGCTTAAAGGCATAAAAAGGAAAAGACCCCACCCAGGTACGCGTTGAAAAGTAAAAACTCTGCCTTAAAAAAGCAGAGTTTTTCTCTTTTTGCATACCGAAATAAAGGCTTTGGCGGTTAAGCCTTCGCCGTTTTGCGTTTCGGCGAAGCTTTTACGGGCTTTACTTCCGCTTCCTGTGCCGCTTCGGCGGCTTCCGTTTTGATTTCGTCCGTCATCGCTTCCATCGCGCGGATTTTTTCGTCCATCATTTGGTCAAGCTTTGCCTGCACTTCTTCCTGTGTTTTCCGCACCAGCGTGCGCATTTTATAACTGTTTGCCGTAGCAAGCGCGCCGCCAACTGCGCCGAGAACAAGCCCTAATGCAAATTTTTCCATATAGTTATCCCCCTTTTGGTATTGAAACTATGCTCAGTATGTGAAAAAATCGGGAAGAAATACGAAAAAGCAAAAAAAATCCTGCGAAACGATAGACGGGCGGGGCGTTTTGTGGTATAATATGCCTATGATAACCAAGCGAGCGATAGCCTTCGATATAGGCGACAAACGAATCGGCGTGGCGATTTCCGATCCCTTTAACGAATACGCGATGCCCTGCGATACCTATTTCCGCACGCGAAATTTTGAAGTAGACGTGCAAGCGATTGCGGATATTGCCAAGGAACGGGGCGTGGGCGTGATTGTGTGCGGTATGCCGGTCAATTTTGACGGTACGGAAAGCATACAAACGGTAAAAACGCGAGAATTTATCGAGCGGTTAAAGCAAAAAACGGATTTGCCCGTGGAACTGGAAGACGAACGCTTCACTACGATGCAAGCGCGGGAAACGCAGATTGCGGGCGGAGTAAAACGCGGCGATAGAAAAAAGACGATAGATTCCATTGCGGCGTCGTACATTTTGGAAAGCTGGCTCGCGCGGGAAAAGCTCAAAAACAAAAAGGTGGAGGAACCTGTTATGAATAACGAATTTAACGAAGAAATTTACGAAGACGAAGAAGACCGCATTTTTGAAGTGGAAGCGGACGACGGCACGGTGGAAAAGCTGTACCATATTGCGACCATCGAATACCGCAAGGCAATGTATTGTATTTTCCAAAAAGCCGAACCCGAATCGGAAGAGGAAGAAGACGAAGTGATTATTTTCGCTTTGCAGGGCGAAGGCGACGACGCGGTGCTTATGCCCATCGAAGACGCGCAGCTTTTAGACGAAGTTTTTGCGGAATTTTGCCATCAGTACGAGCAGTTTGAAAACAGCGACGAAGCGATGGAGCTTGACGAAGTTTGGTAAAAAAGAAAAAAGCGCCTAACGCAGTTTGCGCGTTAGGCGGTTTTCATTTGTAAAATTTTATTCGTTTAATCCCAAAAAAATTCAGCTTCAATGTCGTAAAATTGGCAAATTTTCTGAAAGATATCCAAGGAAGGCTCGCGTAAGCCTTGCTCATAGTTTGCATAAGCGGAACGGGTAATTCCTAAGCAGTCGGCAACTTTTTGTTGGGAAAGACCCTTTTCGTTTCTTAACTCTTTTAATTTTTCGTGTAAATGCTTCATTATAAATTTTATTCGTTTAATCCCAACATATAATCCGAAGAAACTTCCAACAAAAGGCAAAGCTCATAAAATATCTCTAAGGACGGAAAATTTTCTCCCTTTTTCCAATTTGTGATGTTGCTTACGGATATCCCCAATTTTTCGGCGATTTCTTTTTGTGAATATTTGCAGTATTTCAATTCTTCTTGTAGTTTTTCTTGAAATTTCATAAAAATCACCCCTAAAATTCATTTCTACTGAAATAATAACACAAGTCAACGCGAAAAAAGTTGACTTTTCAGTTATACTGAACTAAAATATATGTAAATTCAGTTTTACTGAAAAAAAGGAGTGCAAATTATGGATAAAAAGAAGAAAATGCGGGAAGTGTTGGCGGAAATAGAAGAAAAATTTGCGTGCGTTCCGCAAATTGTAAGATATTTTCAGCGGTTAGAAATGGATATTCGTTATTATAATTGTTATCAATGGGAAAATGGCGTTACGAAAGAACGGCTTTTACAAAAACAGCAAACCTTGACGCGTTTTGTAGAGCAAATAGATAACGTTGACTTGTCCATTCTCTTTTATTTGCGTGAGCTTGGCGTGGGGAATAGATATAAGTTGCGAAAAATGCTAAAAGAGCAATACGAAGCGCAATGTAATTTTTATAACGAACTCTACCAAACGCAGGAAAAATTTGACGTTTGCAGCGTAGGGGAGCGGCGCGCGCATAAATTAGAGCGCGTGCGTGAGAAAAAAGAATAAAAAGCGCAAAAAAGATAAAAAAACCCAGCAAAATGAGTTGCGTTCATCTTGCGGTTATGGTAAAATAGAAAGGCTGAAAATTCACACTCGCTCACTGTGCGTAATCCGTGTCCGTAAAATCTTTCAATGCGGACGTCATTACGAGCCAACACAAAGCGGGGAGGAAAAACGGAGGTTTGAATTATGGCAGTTATTACTATGAAGCAGCTTTTAGAAGCAGGCGTACACTTCGGTCACCAGACGAGAAAGTGGAATCCCAAAATGAAGAAGTACATCTTCGCGGCAAGAAACGACATTCACATCATCGATTTGCAGCTTACGGCGAACCTTATCGAAGAAGCTTATGCATTCGTTTGCGAAACGGTTAAGGCAGGCAAGTCCGTCCTTTTCGTTGGTACGAAGAAGCAAGCGCAAGACGCAATCAAGGAAGAAGCGGAACGTTGCGGTCAGTACTACGTGAACTATCGTTGGCTCGGCGGTTGCTTGACCAATTTCAAGACGATGAGAAGCCGTGTTGAAAGATTGGAAAAGCTGGAAGCTATGGAAGCGAACGGCGATTTCGACCTTTTGCCTAAGAAAGAAGTTATGCTTTTGAAGAAAGAAATGGGCAAGTTGCAGGCGAACCTTGGCGGTATCAAGACGATGAAGTCTATGCCCGGCGTTATGTTCGTCGTTGACCCCCACAACGAAGACATCGCTATCAAAGAAGCGAAGAAGCTTGGTATCAAAATCGTTGCAATCACCGATACCAACTGCGATCCCGATGAAATCGATTACGTAATCCCCGGTAACGACGACGCTATCCGCGCAATCAAGTTGATTGCGTCCGTTATCGCAAACGCAGTTATCGAAGCAAACCAAGGCGAAGAAGCGGTTGTTGCTCCCGTTGTTGAAGAAACGGCTGCACCCGAATCCATCGAAGAAGTGGTTGCTGCTGCGGAAGAAAACGCGTAACACACAAACGGAGTTTTCCGTTTTATACAAAATTTAATTTAGATAAAGGAGAGTACAATTATGGCATTCACGGCTAAAGACGTAATGGCGCTCCGCGAAAAGACGGGCGCAGGCGTTATGGACTGCAAAAGAGCATTGACCGACGCTGACGGCGATATGAACAAAGCGGCTGACCTTTTGAGAGAAAGAGGCATCGCGAAGGCGGACAAGAAAGCTTCCCGTATTGCTGCGGAAGGTATCGTTGCTTGTTATATCGACGGTAAGACGGGCGTTCTTATCGAATTGAACTGCGAATCCGACTTCGTTGCAAAGAACCCTCAGTTCTCTGAAATCGCAAACGAAATCGCAAAAGTTATCGTTGCGGTAAACCCTGCGGACGTAGAAACCTTGCTTGGCTGCAAGTTGGCGGACGCTACCGTAGAAGATTACTTGAAGAGCAAAATTGCAATCATCGGTGAAAAGATTGCGGTTAGAAGATTCGTTCGTTACGAAAGCGAAGGCTTCCTTGAAAGCTACATTCACCTTGGCGGCAAGCTTGGCGTTATGTTGGATATGGCAGGCGAAGCTACCGAAGCGGCGAAAGAAGTTGCACACGACGTAACCCTTCAAATCGCGTTCACGAAGCCCGCATACCTTACCAAGGACGAAGTTTCCGCGGACGTTATCGAAAACGAAAAGAAGGTATTGAAGCAACAGGCGATGAACGAAGGCAAGCCCGAAGCAATCGCTGAAAAGATGGTTATGGGTAGAATTAAGAAATTCTACGAAGAAAACTGTCTTGTAGAACAAGCGTTCATCAAAGACGACTCTAAGAAGATTTCCGAATTGTTGAAGAGCGGTAACACTTCCATCGCGAAGTTCGCATTCTTCGTAATGGGCGAAGGCCTTGAAAAGAAGAGCGAAGATTTGAGCGAAGAAGTTGCAAAGCAAGTTGCGGCAATGAAGAACTAATCTTTGTTTGAAACAAATATAACCCCTTTGCAAGGCGTGCCTTGCAAAGGGGTTTTTATTCTATCCGCTTTATAGGAAAACGAGTTATACCAGCGCGGGCTTCACGCATTCTCCGCTGGACGCGCTTTGAAAGATAACGAAAAATCCCTGCGTATCATTGAAAAGGGAGCTGGGGACAAAGGTACAAACTCCCTTAATTTCTTCGGGAGGGTTATTTTTGTCCTGCGCCGCTAAGGCATAGCAAATATACGCGGCTTTGCCGTCTTCGTATAGTACGCCTACAAGGTATTGCGGCGCATCGGCTGTGCCTTTGATACGAACCCATTCACTGGAAGAAAAGGCGTCGCGCAGAGTATCGTCGCGGGGGTATTTACGGAAAAGCTCGTCAATTTCTCCGCGAACGGAAAGGTAATATCCGTCAGGGTTTACCGCAAACGGGTGGAGTACGCGCGAAGCATCGACATCTTCCGAAGCGTTTGCCCCTTCTTCCGCGTTCGGTTCTTGATCTGCGCGCGCAGTATATGCATTTTCGTTAATTTTTTCAAGCTGCTGATATTCATCTTTTTCTACCTTGTAATAATTTTCATTCGCCATAGATTCATCGTCGTAGGGGGCGTTGTTTGGCAGGGCTTGCGGCAAAGCTTCCTGCGGCTTTGGAGTGGGCGCAAATTCCCTTTCATCGGCTTGAAATTTGCTTTCTTCAGGTTGAGTTGCACACGGCGCAGGCTCTTGAATTTTTTCTTCATTTTTCGGAAAGACGGGGGGCAGGGTCGCGTTGAGTATCGCGCGCCAGTCGTAAACCTTATTTCCGTTCACCCCATAAGCAATCGGCGTTACTTCGTTTTTCACGTGGCAAACCACGGCGCAAAACCCTTCGGAAACGTCCATATCCGTCAAGATATTAAAAAGACTTTTGCCGCGCAGCGCAAGCATTTCCGTTTTGCCTTTTCCGTCGGAGAGTAGGCAAAAATATTCTCCCGAGCTCAGCGGCGCAAAATTCATCACCGAGATTTCGGCAGCGAGATTTTTTCCGTACTGTTCCACTTTGACAAGCCCCGCTAAGGGCTTTCCGTCCGCCGAAAAGCCTTGTTTGATTTGGCGGAGTATACACATTTTTTTTACGTAATTCATAAAACACCCGTCCTTTTGATTATATATATTATATAATGCTTTTTAGGGAGAAAAATGACGGTTTTGCGGGCGTTTTCACGAAAAAACAAGAAAAATTTTTTAGGAAAAATACGGGAAAGCGTTGACCGCAGGGGTGGTTTTGGCGTATAATAGAGCTATGAAAATAAAGGTTGAGAAAAAATCGGATAAAATCCGTTTATTTTGGAGAATTGCTTTGACGATTGCCTGCGTGTTGATGCTGGGATTTATTTTTTCCAACTCCTTACAGCCAGCGGAACAATCTTCCACGCAAAGCTCCGCGGTGGTGGATACCGTACAAAAAGTCGTTTCCGTTATCGCTCCTCAATCCCCGATTGCTACGGCAACGGGCGAAGCGTACGATAAGCTGCACGCCGACGTGCGGACGCTTGCGCATTGCTTGGAGTTTGCCGCGCTTGGCGCGTTGTTTTTTTGGTGCTGGTTTTCGTATACGGACGATAAGGGACTGCTGATTGTGCCGGCTACGGGCATTATCATTACGCCGATGATTGACGAATTGCTGCAAGTGCTTTCTTCGGGCAGAGCGGCGGAATGGCTTGACGTAGGGGTGGACGTATTCGGCGGCGTGTGCGGCGGAGTATTTGCACTTTGTACGCTTGCTTTGGGTGTGTATGTATATCGCAAAAAACAAAAAAAGGCGCGTTTAGCACAGGCAAAAGGAAAGATTGCCGCGTCGAATAACGCGTAAAAGGGGAAATAAATGGGCGAAGATTTGCAGCTTGCTTTGTTACAATATAAAAACAAGAAAAGCTGGTTTAAAAGCGCGCTTTTGGGGTTTTTAATCGGACTTGCCGTCATTGTGCCGGGGATTAGCGGCTCCACCGTCGCTATTATTTTTAAGCTGTACGACAGCTTTTTGTACGCGATTGGCAACCTGTTTAAAAGGTTTAAACTTTGCTTTTTATTCTTATTACCTATCGGACTGGGGCTTGTCGTTGGGTTCGCACTTGGTTTTATCGGCGTGAAAGAATTGATTAAAATCAATCTTTTCGTTGTCGTGTGCCTGTTTGCGGGGCTGATGAGCGGCGCATTCCCCGCCGTCAAAGACGAAATAAAGGGAATGACCTGGACGATAAAGCGGACAATGCTTTTCGTGCTCGGTTTTGCTATTCCCGTTGCGCTGGGCTGCGTTTCGGCGATGCTTTCGGTGGGCATAGGCGAGCAGGAAGCGGGGGAAGTGGGAAAGGTTGTCGCAACGATATTTGATAAAATACAATGGTGGCATATTTTGTTGGCGTTGGCGCTGGGATTTGCCGTCGGCGTTACGCAAATCGTACCGGGACTGAGCGCAAGCGCGTTGCTGATGACGGTGGGCTGGTATAATAGCTTGATGACGAGCGTCAGCCTGACCTACTGGAAACAAAACCCGTTGGTCTTCATTATCTATGCGGGACTTGGCATCGGATTTTTGCTGGGGATTTTTTGTTTTTCCAAGCTGCTTACGTTCGCGTTTAAAAAGGCAAGACAAACGGCGTATTCGATGATTGTCGGATTGTCGCTGGGGTCTATCGTTTCGATGTTTTGCAACGGCGATATTATGGAAGTATACGTATCGTGGGCGACGGGTAGGACGTCGGCGGGAATGATGGCTTTGTCGTTGGGGCTTGGCGTTGCGTTGTTTGCCGCAGGCGCGGCGGTTTCCTATCTTTTGGTGCGCTACGAACGGAAAAAGAATGCCGAAAAGAACGCCGAATAATTACCATAAAAATAAAAAAAATCATAAAATAAGGCGTACAGGTACGCGTTGAACGCGCGTCGGTGCGCCTATTTTCTCACAAAGGATAAACTTTTAGATGGGATTTTGGCAAAGAACGGAAAAGCGAATACGCGATTTTTTCGCGAAACGGGGATATACCTGCGATAGCTGCGGCGTGGAAATTTTTGATTATCCGCAGCATAGAATATGTAGCGATTGCGAAAGGTCGCTTATCCGTCCGCACGGCAATACTTGCAAAAAGTGCGGTAGAAAAAAGACGGCGGACGGAATATGCTTAGACTGCAAAGGGAACCTTCCTAAATTCACGCGCGGTTTTTCTCCCTTTGTGTATCAGGATAAGGTTGCCGCGCTCGTCAATCGTATGAAAAACGGAAATCCCCGTATCGCGCTCTATTTTGGGGAAGAAATCGCAACGCATTTTGCCGAAAATTACCTTAAAACAACGCCAACAAAGGAAGAGCTTATCATCGTGCCTGTGCCGCTTACCAAAAATAAGCGGAGAGAACGCGGCTACAACCAGTCCGAACGGCTTGCCGAAAGCATTACGGAACGCTTACAAGCAATGGGATATTCCGCGGTTTTAGATACGGAGCTGTTGCAAAAACGCAAGGATACCGCCCCGCAAAAGCAAATGACCTACGTTGAACGTATGGAAAACGTTTCGGGCGCATATCACGTCCACAAACGCGCGGCGTGCCGAGATAAAACCGTATTGCTTATCGACGATGTAATGACGACGGGTGCAACGGCAAGCGAATGTGCGGCAAGGCTATTTGGCGCGGGTGCAAAAGCGGTGTTCTTTCTTGCTGCCGCGGCGTTAGAAGAAAGGAAAATATAGGGGCAGGTATGCAATGAATGTATTTTTATCGCGCCGCTACCACCAAAAAAATAGTTAAATAAAGCGGCGGGCTTCCACGTAAAAATTCCAGCGTGCAGCGGACATTTTTTCAATGCGCGCGTAATCGGACGCGGTGTGTAAAATATAGTTGTTTCCAAGATAGAGCGCAACGTGGCCGATTTTTTCTATTCCCGTTTTATATTGCCGTTCTTCGTTGGTGAAATAGATACAGTCCCCGCGCTGCAAATCGTCTGGGTGGACGAATTGCCCTTGTTTAAATTGCGTGCGGGTGTTTACCTGCAACAGCTTTCCTGCGCCCTTATAAAAGACGTATTGTATTAAGGACGAGCAATCAAATTTTTGTGCGGTGAAGCCGGAAAGAAATTTTCCATTGCCGTCGTGCAAACGAATCGCACCGTATACGTACGGAACGCCGAGCAGTTTATAACCTTCTTCAATCACGCTTTCCACCTTTTCGTTTCTCGTTTCTTCCAAAGTAAACACCGTTGCATACGAAGCGTAAATGTAGGCAATTTTATTGCGGTAATAGGTTTTATACCAGTTGCCGGTCTTGCCGATAACGGCATACGTCGTGCCCTTTTCCGCTTGTCCCAAAACGGCGAAATCCGTACCCGCGCCCGAGCGTATATTCACGTTATCGCCCGTACAGCGTATGTAGGAATCGGTGGTGACGATAGGCTGCGGCGGCGTGGGTTCAGGTTGGGGGGGAGTGGAGTTTTCGGGGTTGCTATCCAAAAGAGAATCGTCCACGATTTCCGAAGAAAGAGAATCGGACGGCAACTGTGCTGTGGGCTTGCTATCACACGCGAGCAGCGCGACGGTTGGGGAAAAGCAAAGCAATGCGCAAAGCAGCGCGAGCAAGGATTTGATTTTTTTCATAAGCGTTTTTATTTTTCTCCTTTTTGTGAAATTCCGTTTTGTATTGTAACGGAGCGCAAAGGCGCAGGTCAATAGGGAGAAAACGGTAAAGTAGGCAACGGTTGATAGATTAGGAAAAATTTGGCGTCGCGCGGACGCTTTCAAGCTATTTTTTGGTAAGGATAGGGAAAGTTTGTACAATTTTCCTTGCTTTCCGCTTGAAAAAAGCGGGCGGCTGTGCTATAATAAGCGAGAACGAAAACGACAAGCGACAGCAATAAAGAAAAAGGACGAAAAATCGGCGATGAAAAAGTTTTTGACGGATATGCATACCCATTCCGCGTTTTCCCACGATGGACACGCGGAGCTTTCCGTGATGTTGGCGGCGGCGCAGGAAAAAGGGATTGCTTTTTACGGCGTTAACGACCATTTTGATTATGATTACGATCCGAAGCAGCACTCCGAAGAACTATTTAAAAAGTTGGCAAACGCGGAAGCGGAAGAATATTTCCACGCGGCGCGGCACTTGCAGGAAGACTACGAAGGGGTAATGAACGTAGCCGTCGGTGTGGAGTTTGGGTATTCCGATGACCCGTTGGTGGAGGCAAAATATTTAGAAACGTACGAAAAATATCGCCCCGATTACGTCATCAACAGCGTGCATAGCATAGGCGGTAGAGATTATTCGCGCTCAACGTTGCCTGCGGATAAGACGGTTGCTTATTTGGAGTATCTTGCACTCATTCGGCGGAGCTTGGACGCCCCTTACCCTTATCAGGTGGTGGCGCACCTTGGGTACGTAGCGCGTTACGCGCCTTTTGCGGACGTGCGTATGGATTTGGAAACGTTCGGCAAGCAGCTCGACGATATTTTCCGCACGATTATCCAAAAGGGTAAAATCTTGGAAGTGAACACGGCAAGCAAGCACTTGAAACAACGTAGCTTGCCCGATACGCAGCTCCTGAAACGTTATTACCAATTAGGTGGCAGAAAGATTATTTTCGGCTCGGACGCGCATTCCGTAGATAGAATTGCGGACAAATGGGACGAAACGGCGGCGACGTTAAAGGAAATAGGCTTCACCCATCTTACCCTGCCTTTCCGCGGAGAAGAAATTCAAGTGGAGATTTGATATTTTATCAAGGAATGGACAACGGATTATGTCGGAACTCGATTTATTAAAACTGTTGCAAACGTACGGAGAAGAAACGGATTTGGCGGATTTCACCCCCGATGAATTGCAGGAATTGTTAGAGCGTATGCAAGCGGACGGCGGTGATTTACCTCAAACGCCTGCCGCTTTTAAAGAACGTTATTTTGCATACTACGACGATGTGAAGGATAAGTCTTTAAAAAAGCAGGACTGGTAAAAAAAACGACGTATATGCGTCGCAATACAGCGTTGTTGCTGTGCGCGTTTTGGTCACGTACGTTCAAGTACGCTCCCTGCAACGTGCGCGCAACGCCTTGTCTTGCTCGCATCTCCGCCGTTTTACCACAACGGAGAACCCACGGCACAATACGGCGTTGCAGCTCCGAGCCCCTTGCTTATGTACGGCAAGTACGCGCGCTGCGGGGTACTCACTGCGCCTTGTCTTGTTTGTGTCTTGCTCCGTTTTCCCGTTGGGATAGGGCAAGCGGAGTTTGGCGCGTTTTGGTCACGTACGTTCAAGTACGCTCCCTGCAACGTGCGCGCAACGCCTTGTCTTGCTCGCATCTCCGCCGTTTTACCGCAACGGAGAACCCACGACACAATACGGCGTTGCAGCTCCGAGCCCCTTGCTTACGTACGGCAAGTACGCTCCCTGCAACATGCGCGCAACGCCTTGTCTTGCTTGCGTCTTGTTCCGTTTTCAGGGCTGAGCCTTGACCCAGTCTTACTACCCACCGTTCGTTCTTCAATGCAGCGTGTGGGCTGTATGGTCGGGCAGTTTCAAACGAGCCTTTATTAGGGCTGAGCCTTGACCTAAGCCTACTATCCAGCGTAGGTCGGTAATTCACAATTCACAAAAGGCAACCGCCTTTCAATGAAAAACTTTTTAAGGAGAAAAAATTATGTCAATTCCTACCCCTCATATTTCGGCAAAATACGGCGATTTCGCGGAAACGGTGCTGATGCCCGGCGATCCTTTGCGCTCGGAGTTTATCGCGAAAAACTTTTTGGAAAACGCGGTGCTCGTAAACGACGTGCGCGGTGTGCACGGCTACACGGGCTATTATAAAGGCAAGCGCGTATCCGTAATGGCTTCGGGTATGGGGCAGCCCGCTATCGGGATTTATTCCTACGAGCTTTTCAATTTCTACGGCGTAAAAACGATTATCCGCGTAGGCTCCTGCGGCTCGTTCTCTCCCGAGCTTCACGCTCGCGATATCATCGTGGCAATGGGGGCTTGTACGAACGGGAATTATGCTTCGCAATACAATTTGCCTGGTACGTTTTGCCCGATTGCCGATTTCGACTTGGTACGCCGTGCGGCGGAAGAATGTGAAAAACTTGGGGTAAACTATCGCGTAGGCAACATTTTGTCTTCGGATATGTTCTATGACGACGCAAATTCGGGTATGCAATGGGCGAAAATGGGTGTGCTCGGCGTGGAAATGGAATCCGCGGCGCTTTACTGCAACGCGGCGCGCGCAGGGAAAAAGGCGCTTTGCATTTGTACCGTAAGCGATTCCTTTATTTATCCCGAAGAAAACACGACGGCGGAAGAAAGACAAAATTCTTTCACGAAAATGATGGAAATTGCCTTGAATTTGGCGTAATTTTAAGGAGTATCAATGGCAAAAAGGGCGTTTTTAATCGTATTAGACAGCGGGGGGATCGGGCAAATGCCCAACGCCGCGGAATGGGGCGACGAGGGCAGCGATACCTTGGCTTCCATTCGCAAGCACCCTGATTTTTCCTGTCCTAATTTAGAGAAAATGGGGCTTTTCAACATAGACGGTGTAGGCGGAAAAGTGGATTCACCGCGTACCTGCTATGCCCGAATGCGCGAAGCGTCCAAGGGAAAGGACACGACCATCGGGCATTGGGAAATTGCGGGCGTGTACTCGCCTAAGCCCCTGCCTACCTATCCCGACGGTTTCCCCGAAAGCGTGATTTCCGCGTTTGAAAAGGCAACGGGTAGGGGTACGCTGTGCAATAAGCCCTATTCGGGGACGGACGTTATCCGTGATTATGGCGAAGAACACTTAAAAACGGGCAAGCTCATTGTGTATACGTCCGCGGACAGCGTGTTCCAAATTGCGGCGCACGAAGACCTTGTTTCCGTGGAAACGTTGTACGAATACTGCAAAATTGCGCGAGAGTTGTTGCAGGGCGAACACGGCGTAGGGCGTATTATTGCGCGCCCGTTTAACGGCGAATATCCCTTCCAGCGCACGTCCAGACGGCACGATTATTCCTTGACGCCCCCCGCAACGACCGTACCCGACGTGTTGAAAGCTTCGGGCTTGGACGTGATTTCCGTGGGAAAAATTTACGATATTTTTGCAGGAAAAGGCTTTACGGAAAGCTACCCTACGACGGGCAATGAAGACGGAATGGACAAGACCCTGTCTATCGCAAAGCGGGATTTTAACGGGCTTTGTTTTATCAATCTTGTCGATTTTGATATGGTATACGGACATCGCAACAACGTGGAGGGCTATGCCCGCGCGATGACGGCTTTTGATAAGCGTTTGGGCGAGCTGTTGCCTTTGCTGCGCGATGACGATTTGCTGATTATCACCGCGGACCACGGCTGCGATCCCGCAACGCCTTCCACCGACCATTCCCGCGAATGTACGCCGATGCTTGCCTATGGCAAGAAAATAAAGCAAGGCGTGAATTTGGGTACGCGCGATACCTTTGCGGACATCGGCGCAACCGTGTTGCAATGGTTTGATTTGCCCACGGACGAAATTTTTGGAACCGGCTTCTTAAAGGAGATACAAAATGCTTGATTGCGAATTATTGCAACTTGCTATTGAAGCGAGAAAAAATTCCTATTCTCCCTATTCGGGCTTTCGCGTCGGCGCGGCGTTATTGACCAAGTCGGGTAAGGTTTACGGGGGCTGTAACGTGGAAAACGCGGCGTACACCCCAACCAACTGTGCGGAACGAACGGCGATTTTTAAGGCGGTAAGCGAAGGCGAAAGAGCCTTTTCCGCTATCGCTATCGTAGGCGGAAAAGGGGAAGAACCTGCGGAATTTTGCGCGCCCTGCGGCGTTTGCAGGCAGGTTTTGGCGGAGTTCTGCGATCCTGATTTTCGCATCGTGTTGGGCACGCCCGAAAATATCCGCGTATATACCTTGGCGGAGCTTTTGCCCGCGTCTTTCGGGAAAAACGATTTGGAGTAAAATACACCTATGAGAATGTATGATATTATACAAAAAAAACGCGACGGCGGCGTGCTGACTGAGCAGGAAATTCAATGGTTTATTGAAAAATACGTCAACGGCGAACTGCCCGATTATCAGGTGGCGGCGTTGCTTATGGCAATTTATTTCCGCGGTATGAACGTGGAAGAAACGGCGGCGTTAACCTTTGCCGTGCGCGACTCGGGGGATAGACTGGATTTTTCCGAAATTCACGGCTTGCGCGTGGACAAGCATCCCACGGGCGGCGTAGGCGACAAGACGAGTCTTGTCGTGACTCCTATCGTGGCAAGCCTTGGCGTTAAGGTTGCCAAAATGAGCGGCAGGGGCTTAGGCCATACGGGCGGCACGATTGATAAGCTGGAAGCCATTCCCGGTTTCCGTACCGATTTGCCCGTGGACGAATTCAAAGCCATTGTCAACCGCGTTGGGATTGCGATAGTTGGGCAAAATGCCGAGCTTGCGCCCGCGGACAAGCTTTTGTATGCGCTCCGCGACGTGACGGCGACGGTGGATAGCCTGCCCTTGATTGTATCGAGTATTATGGGTAAAAAGCTGGCGGCGGACGACGACTGTATCGTCTTGGACGTAAAGACGGGCAGCGGTTCGTTTATGAAGACGACGGAAAAGAGCCGCGAGCTTGCGCAGCGTATGGTGGAAATCGGCAAACGTGCAGGGAAGCGTATGCGCGCGCTGATTACCGATATGGATATTCCGCTCGGTTTTGCCATCGGCAACTCGTTGGAAGTGGTAGAAGCGGTGGAAACCTTGAAAGGAAACGGACCTGCGGACTTGACCGAGCTTTGTATCGCGCTTTCCGCGCACATTTTAAACCTTGCGGAAAAAGGGGATTATGCGGCTTGCGAAAAGATGGCGAAGCAGGCGATTGCAGACGGTACGGCGCTGCAAACGTTTGCGGCAATGGTTGAAGCGCAGGGCGGGGATAAAACCTGGATTTTGCATCCCGAAAACTTCCCGAAAGCGGCGTATTCGTATTCCGTGAAAGCCAAAGAGAGCGGATATATCGTGCGCGTGGACACGGAAAGCTACGGTGTGGCGAGCTTATTGCTTGGTGCGGGGCGGAATACAAAAGAAGACGTGATCGATCCGACGGCGGGCATTTATTTGCGGGCAAAGACGGGGGATTTTGTGCAAGAAGGCGACGAAATTGCCACGCTATATTCGGAAAAGCAAGGCGGGTTTGCCGCGGCGGCGGAAAAGCTGCTTTCAGCGACGGAAATCAGTAAAACCGCACCGATAAAACAGCCTTTAATTTTGGATATCGTAGAATAAAAACAAACGACTAAAATGAGATTTTGAATAAAACGGTGGGGGCAGGTATGCGTTCACCGTAAAAAATAGGAATTTACAAATGGCGAAATTATATTTTAAGTACGGCGCGATGGGTTCGTCGAAAACGGCAAACGCATTGATTACCAAATTCAATTACGAAGAACGCGGAATGAAGGTTTGGCTGATAAAGCCTGCTTTGGACGATAGAGACGGCGTTTCGGCGGTGCGTTCGCGTATCGGGCTTTCGGCAACCGCATACGTAATGCAGGCGAATACGTCCATTTTTGAAGAATATAAAAAGCACAGCGACTGCGACGTGATTATCGCGGACGAGTGCCAGTTTTTCACTCCCGCACAGATTGACGATTTGCGCAAAATCGTGGACGAGCTGGATATTCCCGTGCTTTGTTATGGACTTCGCACCGATTTCTTGACCAAATTATTCCCCGGCAGCTTGCGCCTTTTTGAAGTTGCGGATTCTATTACGGAAATCAAAACCATCTGCGGTTGCGGCAAAAAAGCCATTGTCAACGCGCGTATTGACGGCGCGGGGAACGTGGTGACGGAAGGCGGACAAATTCTAATCGGCGGCAACGATTCGTACGTGGCGATGTGCCATAGCTGCTGGAAGCAACAAATAGCCAAGCAAGGCAAATAACGCTATGCGTTATTCCGCATAGAAAACGAAATACGTTCACCTTTGAATCGTGAAAATTTTCCTGCTGTGTACAAGCGCGGCAGGATTTTTTGTATTTTACATAAGAATTGCCTACCGTGGCAATAAAAAAGAAATTTTTCCGCAAACTATTTACAAAAAAGGTTGAATGCGGGGTGGCGTATGGAAAAATCAGCGGAAAATCGGTTGCGGAGAGGCTTGGGACAAGTAGGGCAAGCAGGGCAAGAAAATCCGCGTGG
>JAZSGC010000114.1:0-22182 GCA_045532525.1 Candidatus Scatosoma sp. | reverse complement strand
AAAGCACCGTTTGCGTATCCGCGGTTTTTGCATTAATGTTTCGACGTACGTTATCCATCGGATAGCGGTGATGCGCAATCGTCGGACGTCCGGGCATAATTTCGGTATACCGCCCTACCAACCACTCGGCGGCGATTCCCTGGTCCATTTCCAAAAGGTTTGCATACCGATACAAGTGGTCAAAATCTTCCAAAAGCGCAAAATCCAGTGCGGTTTTCACGTTGCAGTCCAGCTCGCGCTTGGCAAGCTCCGCCGTTAAGTCAACGGCAAGCTGTTCGTAGGAAATGGTATGCTCTAAGATGCTTTCATTTTCGGGTTTAAGCAAAGAAATTTTCAGCTGCTGCTGTTTTTCGATATAGCGCGTAAGCGCAAGGTCGCGGCGTAAATCGTTGTCGACGGTGTGGCGCGCAAGCTGATGGGAAAACCAGTTGGCTTCAAATTCCGTACCGTTCATTAGAATAATACGGGTTTTGGTGTACGGATCGACTTCGCGCTTATTGTAGGACTTGGGATAAAGCTCTTTCCAGTTTTGCAACGCCTTTTCTACGGGCATCGGCTTTTCTTTAAATGGGTTCATAGGCAGTTTCTCCTTTTTGCGTATTTTTATCGCCATATTTAGAGTATGCCCAAGCGGAAATTTTTGTATACTATGCAAAATTTTTACAATAAAAAAGCAGGTAAATGCGTACCTGCCCCCTTGCTTTTGATAAAAACGGCAGAGCAACCGCCCCGCCGTTTTTCATTCAAGTCTCACACGATTCCGTGTGCCATCATCGCTTCCGCAACCTTTTCAAAGCCTGCGATATTTGCGCCCATTACGTAGTTGCCTTCAAAGCCGTAACGCTTCGCCGCGCCGTCGATATTATGATAAATATTGATCATAATCGTCTTCAACTTCGCGTCGACTTCTTCGCTTGACCAATACAGTCTACCCGAAGATTGCGCCATTTCCAACGCCGACGTTGCCACGCCGCCTGCATTCGCCGCTTTAGCAGGAAGATAGACGAGATTTTTAGCGTTTTGGAAGGTTTCAATCGCTTCCAAGGTCGAAGGCATATTCGCGCCTTCCGCTACGTATTTCACGCCGTTCTTCACAAGCGCCGCCGCGCTTTCGCCGTCGATTTCATTTTGCGTTGCGCAAGGCAAAGCCACGTCGCAAGGAATATTCCAAATCCCCTTGCAACCTTCCACGTACTGCGCGCCCGCCACGCGTTCCGCATACACCTTGATACGTGCGCGTTCGACTTCCTTGATTTGTTTTATTACGTCAAGCTGAATACCGTTCGGGTCGTATACGTAACCGTTGGAGTCGTACATCGCCACCACCTTCGCGCCAAGCTGCTGCGCCTTTTCGCAGGCGTAAATAGCTACGTTGCCGCTACCCGAAACAATGGTAATTTTATCCTGAAAGCTGTCGCCACGGAGACGCATCGCTTCCGCCGTGATATACACCAAGCCGTAGCCCGTCGCTTCCTTTCTAATCAGCGAGCCGCCGTAGGAAAGCCCGCGTCCCGTCAATACGCCTACGTGCTCGTCGCGCAAACGCTTATACTGCCCGAACAAATACCCCACTTCGCGCGCACCCACGCCGATATCGCCTGCGGGAACGTCCGTATCCGCGCCGATATGACGGAAAAGCTCGTTCATAAAGCTTTGGCAAAACGCCATAATTTCACGGTCGGATTTTCCCTTGGGGTCAAAGTCCGAGCCGCCTTTGCCGCCGCCGATAGGTAAGCCCGTAAGGCTGTTTTTGAGAATTTGTTCCAAGCCCAAGAACTTGATAACGGAAAGGTTGACGGACGGATGAAAACGCAATCCGCCCTTATAAGGCCCGATAGCGCTGTTAAACTGCACGCGATAGCCTTTATTTACGTGGACCTTGCCACTATCGTCCACCCAAGGCACACGGAATAAAATCGTGCGCTCCGGTTCGACAAAACGCTCCAAAAGCCCCATCTTTTCGTATTCGGGGTGGGCGTTGATGACGGGTTCTAACGTCAAAAGAATTTCCGTTGCCGCCTGATGAAATTCCTTTTCACCGGGATTACGGGTCTTTAAATCTTCCAACACTCTTGCTACGTAGCTCATTATATCACTCCTAAAAAATAGATTTTATGTTGCTTATCAATCGAAATTCTTGATATAGATATATCTTATCACTTTTCGCTAAGATTTGCAAGAAATTGCAGGGCAAAATTAGGAAAAAGTATAAAAAATATTTGCCTTTTATGCAAGAAAGTAGTATAATAATAACGCTTAATTATATATGCTATAAGCAAATCTTATAGAACGGCAAATAATGTTCTCGTAGTTAAACGGATATAACGGATCCCTCCTAAGGATCAATTCGGGGTTCGATTCCCTGCGGGAACACCATTCAACGTCGTAGCAAAACATCTCGTATTGCTACGGCGTTTTTATATCCAAAACGTAAAGCCAAAGAGTAAAAGACCCGCAAACCTATAAAAATCAACAAATACTATTCAAAGTTGACGAAACATATAGCGAAAAATTATAAAAAAGTATTGAGTTCGGATAAAAAAGTTGCTATAATGTATATTGTCGCAAGGAGGCGAGCAGAATATGGAAAATTTAGGGAATAGAATTAAACAGCTGCGGGAAAGCCACAAGCTTACACAAAAGGAGCTTGCCGAAAGGCTTGGCGTATCCGCACAGGCAATAAGTAAATGGGAAAATAACGTCAATCAGCCGGACGTTTCCACCGTTCGCAGACTGTGCGCCATATTTGAAATAAGCGTGGACGAATTTTTACAAGAGAACGCGCCGCCTGCAAATGCGTCTTCGGAAACGAACAAAACGGAAACCGCTCAAAGCGAAAAGCTTAGTCAGCGCAAACGTCTTTGGATGATTTTTTCCGCTTGCGCCGCAGCGGTACTGGCTTTTATCGTCACCTTTTTATGCATTTTTATCCCCCTTTCGCTACGTGATAATAAGCCTCTTTCCTCCAAAGCGATTTATAAAAAAGTTGACCCTTCGGTGTTCTTTATTGAAATAGAATTAGAAAACGGAGATAAGCAAGGCGGCTCGGGATTTTTTATCGACGACAAAGGTACGGCGGTGACCAACTACCACGTAATACAGGGCGGCAAAAGCGGTAGAATTGTGCTTGCAAACGGCAAAGAATACGAGCTGGAATCCGTACTGGGAAAGGATAAGCATTCCGACCTCGTCGTTATCAAAATCGATATCGCAAAGAGCAAACCCGTAAAGCTTGCGGACAGTTTAAACGTACAAACGGGCGACCGCGTATATACCATTGGCTATCCCGAATCCTTTTTGCTGGGCGTGGAATCAAGCACCTTTACCGAAGGTATCATATCCAAGGCTTCGTACACCCTGGAAGGCGTAGAATATATCCAAACGAATGCGGACATTACGCACGGCAATTCGGGCGGGGTATTGCTGAACGACAAAGGCGAAGTTATCGGCATTACGACGGGAGCCATTCAAATCAACGGCGCAAGCTATATGAATCTCGCGCTTCCCGCAAACAATATTCTTAGAATAGATAAAACGGAATACGTGCTCCCGCTTGATGAATTTACTGAAAAAGTACGCGAATACACCGTATATTTTATGAGTGATGACAGCGAGTACGATACGCGCACCGTGCTTTCGGGCGAGCAAGTAGAAAGCATCAAAGCTCCTTCAAACAAAACAGGGTATACCTTTACGGGCTGGTACACAGATAAAAACGCCACCATCCCCTACGATTTCAACAATGAAGTCACCCAAGATTTATGGCTGTACGCAGGCTGGAAAGCCAACCGTTACACGCTCACCTTTGCCAAAGGCGCGGAAAACGTAACGGGCGCGGTTTTGAATATTACCGCGGAATACGGTAAAAACATTACGTTGCCTGCTTGCACGTATATTTTGCCCGATTACCGCTTCGCAGGCTGGGAATACGACGGGAAAATTTATCAAGCGAACGCAACCGTAAAGAACCTTTCTTCCAAAGACGGCGACGTTTTGACGCTCACCGCAACCTGGGAAAAGATTAAAAAATACACGCTCTCCTTTGCCAAAGGCGCGGAAAACGCGACGGGAAGCGTTGCCAACGTCGTTGCGGAGTTTAATCAAACCGTTACCTTACCCGCTTGTACGTTTACTTTGCCCGATTACCGCTTCACAGGCTGGGAATACAATGGAAAAACCTACCAAGCAGGCGAAGTCGTACAAAATCTTACCGACAAGGACGGCGACGTTTTGACGCTCACCGCGACGTGGGAAAAGATTAAAAGATACACCGTTTTCTTTGAAATGGGAAACAGTGAAGCGCAAGGCACGCTGCCGAATCCCTTCGTTGCCGAAGTGGGCAAGAACTACGTTTTACCCACGCCGTCGATTAGCTGCAAGGGCTGGAACTTGCTCGGTTGGCAAATCAAAGGCACTTCTACAACGTATGCGTTTGGCGCAAGCGTACGCGACCTTACGCAAGAAGACGGCGGAGAAGTTACCTTGGTTGCCGCTTGGGAAAGAAAGAAGTTTTGCATTGGGTTCGCCTTAGGTATGGCGGACAGCGATAATTTTTTACAAACGATTACGTACGGCGACACATTAACGCTGCCGTCGGCAAGCGACTGTCCAAGAGCAGGCTACACGCTGACGGGTTGGCAATGGAACGGAACCACCTACCCCGCGGGCGGAGAAATTGAAAACTTTTATACCGATTTACCTCTTGCCGAATTCAAAGCCGTGTGGCAGGGAAACACGTATTCCGTGAAATACGTCGTCATTAAAAACGCGGAAACCTCCGACTTTGTCATTAAAGAAGCGGAATTTGTTTACGGCTCGGGCTATACGTGGGCAACGGAAATAGACGGTTTTGAAAAAGAAGGTTATAGAATCGCTTCTTGGCAATGGAAAGATCGAAATAAGACCTTTACGGCAGGCGCGGTTGCTTCGCCGTTGGACGAAAACGCTACGGTAGAGCTCTACGCCGTCATTAAGCCCGTTACGTTTACCGTAATTATATTAGACGTAAACGGCGGAGAATTACGCTCGATGACGATGCAATACGGACAGGATTTGCGCCTTGAAAAATGTTTAGGCGTCGTTACAGACGGGTATTATTACGCCAAAACAGGCACGATATTAAACGCGGATAAAACGGAATACACGGGCGACCCGCGTTACGCCTGTGCGCAACAAGGCGGCGTTGTATATTTGAGCCCCGATTACCAAGAAATGAAATATGAAATTTTATTGCAGGTGGACTGGGTTGACAAAAACGGAGAACAGCACACCGCGTATTTGGACGAAAACGGCAATAAACACGAAAACGGCGGTTACACCTATTGGGTCACCTTGGACTATTCGCAAGAATTTATTCTGCCTACCCCTACCATAGAAGGGCACGCTTTCCACGGCTGGGATTATTATAAATGGCCGGCTTTGGACGAAGCGTTAGCGGTATATCAAGGCGGAGACGTCATTTGCAAGTTTACCGAAAACGTTGGATTTGACGTTATCCCCCCCGTTGCGCAGTTTGTGGCGAAATTGACCCCCTATCAATATACCGTGCGCTACGACGGCAACGGCGCGCAGCTTGGCAGTATGAGCAACGGCAGCGGCACGTACGGAACGGCTTTCACCTTTGCAAACAACGCGTATATCAAATCGGGCTGCACCTTTGGCGGTTGGCTGTGTGGAGACACCCTGTATTTTAAAGACGATACGCCCTACTTTATCCCCGCCTACGACGGAGAAATCATTGTATTAAAGGCGCGCTGGATTTCCTATGAAGGCGCAGGAACGCAGGAAAACCCCTATCTCATTTCCACGTACGAAGACTTGTTTAATCTTTCCGTTTTTATGAAAGAACAGCCTGCTTTCCGTTCGGCGCATTATCTGATGACGGCGGATATCGATTGTCAGGGGAAAATCCTGTATTCCATCGACGCGTATACGAAGAATAAGTTTACCGACGGAGAATTTACGGGCGTATTCGACGGCGGCGGGCACGTAATTAAAAACGCCGTATTCGCATACACGGAAGGCAGTGGTTGTAAGGGCTTATTTGGAGACACGCTCGGCGCAACCATTAAAAATCTCGGCGTCGTAGATTACGCAATGGAACAAACGGCAAGCTCCACAAGATCCACAAGCGCGCCGTTGGTGGCGGTGATGTACGGCGGCACCATTGAAAATTGCTATACCTACGGCAACTTTTCCGCCCCCATCGGCGCATATATGGGCGGTATGATTGGGTACATGAGCGGAGGTACGGTGAAAAACTGTAAAGCAAGCGGTACGCTTTCCGTGCATTACGATATCATCACAGCGAACTCGTCCGAGTTCTATATCGGCGGTTTCGTCGGTTCTACTTCGGGCACCTTTGAACATTGCTATACGGATATGGATATTTCGATTACGGTAGGCAATTACCAGCAAATCCCCCGCATTTATTTGGGCGGTTTTGCGGGCAATGCCACAAGCAACGCCGATTTTAATCAATGCATTACTACGGGGAATATCAACGCCCCGACAAGCTTCTTCGAACCCGCTTCGGACGGCGCCACCTTCCACGGAAAATTCAGCGGTGGATTACGCTGGGCGGATAGTTCGTTTACCGGTTGCGACACCTGCTATACTTCCGCCGACGCGGTGTATACCGTGGATTTTATACACAACGAAAACGTAGCCGCAAAGCCGAATACGGAGTTAAAATCCCTTTCGTGGCTGAAAGAAAATCTCGGCTTTGACGATACGCTTTGGACGGAAAAGGACGGAGCCTTGCTTTTAAAGGCATTTATGCGAGAATAAGGTTATTTTACACAATACGCCACGCTATCCAAAGGAGCGTAAGCCAAATACGGTTTACGTTCCTTTCACTTTTTAAAACGCCGCGCCTTTTTTTTGATAGCTATTGACAAACCCGCGCGCGTGTGTTATAATCAATTATAACACCAAAGATAAGGAGTGTTTTTATGTTACAAGTTTCCAACTTGACAAAAATTTATAAGACCAAAGGCGGCGTAGAAGTAAAAGCCTTGGATAACGTTTCCGTATCCTTTCCCGAAACGGGTATGGTCTTTCTCTTGGGTAAAAGCGGCAGCGGTAAGTCTACCCTTTTGAACGTTTGCGGCGGCTTGGACTCCCCTACCCAAGGCGAAATTATCGTAAAAGGGCGGAGCAGTAAAAATTTCTCGCAAAGCGATTTTGACAGCTACCGCAATACCTTTATCGGCTTTATCTTCCAAGAATATAACATTTTAAACGAATTTTCGGTAGAAGACAATATTGCGCTCGCTTTGGAATTGCAAGGCAAATCCAAAGACAAAAAAGCGATTGCCGCACTTTTGGAAGAAGTGGATTTGGCAGGCTATGCAAAGCGTAAGCCCAACACCCTTTCGGGCGGGCAAAAGCAACGTATTGCCATTGCGCGTGCGCTTGTAAAAGCGCCCGAAATTATTATGGCGGACGAACCTACGGGCGCGCTGGACTCCGCAACGGGCAAACAGGTGTTCGACACCCTGAAAAAGCTTTCAAAAAACAAGCTGGTGCTCGTCGTTTCCCACGATAGAGATTTTGCGGAACAATACGGCGATAGAATTATCGAGCTCAAAGACGGGCAAATTATTTCCGACGTATCTAAGGCGCAGGAAGAACAACGCGCGGTGAGCGAAAACGTTACCTTTATCGGCAGCACCATCAGCGTAAAAAACGGCGCGGATTTGACGGACAAGGATTTTAACGAGATAAAAACCTTTTTGAAAAACGTCAAAGGCGACGTTATGATTGCCAGCGGCGAAAAGGAAGTGCAGGATTTCCGTGCGGTAAGCCGCATCACCGCCGACGGACAAAAGGAAATTTTCCGCGATACGGACGAAAGCGCAATCGAGCGCAAGGCGTATTCGCCGAAAGACAGCAAGTTTATCCGTTCCCGTTTGCCTGCCCGCCACGCGATGAAAATTGGGGTTTCGGGCTTAAAAACCAAGCCCGTACGCCTGTTCTTTACCATTTTACTGTGTACGATGGCGTTCATTTTGTTTGGGCTGGCTTCGACGATGACGTTTTACGACAGCGCCGCCACCTTTAAACAAACCTTTATCGACTCCGATTTGTCTATCGTGCGCGCTGCAAAAGAATACCGCGTGAAAGAAGCGTATTATTATAACGGAAAGCAGGAAAGTACTTGGAATTCTTATCACGAAGCCGCCTTCACTTCGGAAGAAGTACAAGGCTATATGCAACAATTCGGTCCGAACGCCTTCGGCGGGGTCAGCGTGGACGCAAGAATCCCCACGCAGGATTATTCCGATTATTGGCGTTCGGAAGTAGAAACCTTTGCATTCTTATCCGATAACAACAACTTGCGCAATAAAATTAACGGTAGGTACCCCACGAAAGACGATGAAGTGGTGCTGACCACCTATACCGCACAAGTCGCGATAGAATGTAAGGGCTATGACGCATATGGAAATCCGCTCAATTTACAAAAAGTGGAAGACCTCATCGGCAAAACCGTACAGCTTGGCTCTACATACTATGAAGTTGTCGGATTGATGCCCGTGGACGATTTGCCCGAAAAGTTCAACCCCATCCGCGACAAGGAAGAACATTCTTGGGAACTGGAAATGCAACTGCAAAACACCCTTCAAGAAAGCTTGTTCTTGGTGGGTTTCGTCACGGAAAACGCCTTACTTGAAGCGGCAAAATCATCGAATAGCGACAGTGGGAATACCGATAACTATTACGAACGCCCCATTGCCATTGCAAGTTCTAAGGACGAAAACGGAAACTACCTCTACCCTGACCACGGGGGCAGCGACGGATATTATCTCCGCGCGTCCAGCGTTGCAAGCTCCATTGTATATCTTAAAAATGGCGCGACAAGTGTTGGCGATACGGAAACGGCAATTTCCACCTATATGTTCTACGATTTGGCTCGCAAGGCTTACGAAGCGAAATTCAACGAAGTCGCAGTCGATGCCGGCGATATAATGATATCGTGGTGCAATGCAAACGAAGAAGCCTTTTCTAAATGGGCACAAGAAAAACGGGAACAAGGCGAAGACGTCCCCTATATCAACTCCGGCGAGTTGTTGGACGCTTGGTTGACAGAAAAAGCAAAAGCGCCCGACCAAAGCGACGCCAAATTATACGCATTGTATCAAAGCTATTTGGATACGGGACTCAAAGCTAAATACGACTTATATGAAATATATTACTCCGCTCTTAAAAAAGTTGAAGCCCTGTATAACGGTTGGGAATACGTCACAGATGAATTTGGCGGCGGAAAAGACATCAAGCTGACCGCGCAGCGCCGCAAGGAAATTGCGGACGAGCTGATTGCGGCAATGCAGCGGGATAACCTTCCTTTGCAAGTCGCTATTAAGCTGTACAACCAAGAACAGGGCTCCGTCGCAGGCGCGGAATACGTATTCGATATCGTCGGCGTCGTAGATTTATATAATAACAGCGAGCTTTACTCCGATTCATACTTATATCTTAACGACAACCAAGTAAACACGCTTTGGGACACGCAAAAAGAATTCTTCAATTCTTGGGGATATTCGGATTACACCACCAACTACGTTCCCGACGAGAACGAAATTTTCGACACCGTGTTCTTGCCCTACGACCACTCGAAAGGCGCAACGAATTTGTTGCACTCCATTTATAAAAATAAATCGGTTTTAGACGAACGAGATACTCGTGTAACGCTTGAATCTTCGTTGGTAGAGAATTTGGAAATGGTCGATTCGATGATTTCAATGCTTTCTAAGGTATTCCTTTGGGCAGGCGTTGCGATGGCGGCGTTTGCGGCATTGTTGCTTTCTAACTTCATCTCCGTTTCTATCAGCTATAAAAAACGAGATATCGGTATTTTGCGCGCGGTTGGCGCACGCGGTACGGACGTATTCAAAATTTTCTTCTCGGAATCCTTTGTTATTACCGCCATTTGCGCAGTACTTTCCATACTTTGCACCTTTGTGCTTTGCCAAGTGCTCAATGCCCAAATCGGCACAAGCTTAGGCGCTTCCATTTTCAACTTCGGCATTTTCTCGCTTGCGACTTTGTTGACGATTGCCCTTTTGACGGCATTGTTGGCTACGTCCCTGCCCGTATGGCTGGCGGCAAGAAAGAAGCCCGTAGATTCTATCCGTGCTTTGTAATTTTATAAGACGGCGGTAAAACGCTGACTACGGAAACCAAAAATACCCCCAACCTTTTCAAAGGTCGGGGGTGTTCTTTCTTATTGTCTTGTTATTGTCTTGCGCGAAACGCTTGCGCTTTGCGCCGTATTCTCTTATCTGCCTTTTGCCCAAGCAATAAAGTCGTGTTCGCAATACCAAAAATCGTGGTTGGTGAACCGTTCTTCCAGTTCTTCCAAGGCATACTTCATAAATAAATATTCGCTGCGCTTGGTTTCGTTTAACGGATCGGCTTCCATAATCTTGCGGAAATTGTTCACACGGTACGAGAACCGCTCGAAGAAAATTTCGTCGCGCTCGTCGATGTCCTTGCCCGAAATATCCTTGATGAAGGTTTGCACTTTCACGTCCCGATAGCCCGCCGATTCCAGCTGACTGTATAATTTTCTGCCGTTTTGGCGGTCGGAAAAACCCACCAACGCGGAACATTTTTCTACGATTTTTTGCACCAAGCCTTGGTCGTTGAGCGACAAAATGCTGCCGTCGTCCGAACCGCGCAGTACGATATATCCATCACGGGAAAGGAATTTACGCAAGCGTTTTAACACGGTAACGGGCTTTTTTAAGTGCAACGTGAGCAACGCGCCGAACATTATGTCGAACTTTTCGATGCCAAGCTCGTCCATAATCCCTTGTAATGCGTCTTCCATCATTACGTCTTCCAAATTTAAATATCTAAACGTAAACTTCTCGCCGTCGCTATGCTCGGCTGCGTATGCCAAGCATTTTTCGGAAATATCCACGCCCAGCACCTTCACGTTGGGGAAGCCGGAAAAACGCATACTGCCTACGTAATTATACGCGCAGCCCAAATCCAACACCCAAAGCGTTCTGTCGCTTGGAAGCCGCGCCATTACTTCGTTTAACACCGCCATATCGCAGGCGTGGGTGTTTTTGCATTGTACCTTTAAACGCTCGTATTCCTTATCCGCGTCGGACGCGTACAAGGACTGGCGAACCTTCGTGGCGCTTACGGTGCTTTCCATTCGCAATTTTTCGTTTGCGGTGAATTGCGGAACGGCGGTTTTTTCCTTCTCTTTTTCAGCGATACGTTGCAATATGCTTTGCACGAAATCCGCCACGTCCGCCGCGCTGTGCGCGCCGATGTGAAAGGTTTGAAAATCTCGCAAGGAACGGGGAATTTCTTCACGGGCAAAGTTGCCGAAATAGGGTACGATTTGCGCGTCCCTTTTCATACCGCTCAAAATGTCCTGGTGGAAACTTTCCCACTCGTATTTTACCCATTCGGACTGCAAAAAACGCACGTCGCTAGAAAGGATTATCAAAACCCTTGTACTTTCCAAGGCTTCGTCTATCGACTTTTTATACACCGATTGCCCCAACGAGAGCAAGGACGAATTGCTGTAAAATGCCGCTATGCCCCTGCCGACAAGCTCTTCATAAAGCACCTTAGCGATTTTGCTATCTTCCGTGGGATTGCCTGAAAAATCGGAATTTTTAAAGGAAATAAATACGTCGGTATGCATACTTTCGCGCCCCTTTTCTTTGGTAATATATTAATTATAGCACATATTTCCATATTTTTCAATGCTTTGCGGAAATTTTTTTATATTTTTGCCGTGCCTTACTTTTTGGGTATAAAAAACGCGTTCTCGTTTGTGCATATTCGCACACAAAAACGCGTTTTGTTGGGGGCAGGTATGCGTTGAATATAAAAACACAAGCTTTTTACCAGCTTAAAACAGCGTGGTTTTTCCCTTTTGCAGTTCAATTTCAAAATAGCCGTCTATATCGTTCACAAGGTAGCTCGCTCCGTTATGCAACACGGTAAGCTGGCAAGCCGCAAAGGTGTTCTTTAAACGGATTTTGGTTGCCTTTTGAGAGTCCAAAAGGACTTTTTCCGTTTTGCCTCCCTTTGCCCACGCGCTGATAAGCACGCCCTGATAGCTTCGCAAGCTTTTGAAGAAAATCGTACGGTTTTTCCAATCGTCGGGCACGGCGGGGAATAAATGCACGTAGCCCTGATGCTCTTGTAAAAGCATTTCCTGCAAGGCGTCGCAATATCCAAAAGAGCTTTCCAAGGTAAACGGACGATAGTGAAGCGTAGTGTATCCGTAGCACTTAAAATCGCCGTTCAGATGGAAGCCGTTTTCCGCAACGAAGCCGTTTGCAAAAATGCGCAGCTTTTCATAGGCGGAATTCCCCTTTTGCGCCATTGCATAAATTTGTGCGCACATCGCATAAGAAAAGCCAACCCACATTCCCGTGCCCAACCGTTCCAGCTCGTAACACGCGTCTTCATAAATGGTTTTATGCGCTTGCGTATCGTAATTGATAAGGTGCAAGGGGTATAAACACATCAAATGGGAGAAATGGCGGTGAGAAACAGCCAAATTTTGCGTTTTATCTAAGCGGATGCGTTTTCCCCCGTCCAAGGCGATATCGTCTAATTTTGCAAGGATTTTTGCGTATTTACTCTCGTCTTCCCCAAGAAAATTCGCATAGCCCTGCAAGGTTTTATACAAATAAAGCAGCAACGCCAAATCGAAATTTGAATTCGGCTCTAAATACGACTCCCGTTCGTTATCGAAAATTTCGGGAGAAGTGGACAAAGGAAGATAAAGCTTTCCGTCTTTTTCTTCAAGCAAGCCGTAAATGGCGTCCCCTACTTCTTTCAAGAAAGGGTAGGCACGCGTTTTTAAAAAGTTTGTATCTCCCGTATAGAGCCAATATTCGTCAAAGCTCTGCGCCGTCCAAATGCTCATCGTCGGAGAAAGCGCGTACTGCGGCCACCCGCCCATCGGTTTGCCGTCAATCGTAGATACGCCGGGAATCAGCAGCCCGTCCACGCCGTAAAATTTCTTAGTGAAGGCGCGGAATTCATCCTTTAATTTCCAAAGATAATCCACGAACACCCTGCCTTCGTCTAAGCGGTTTGCTTTTAAGAAGGATTGATAGGAAAGCTGCGTGTTGGTGTCGTGATGGTAATCCCCCTTCCAAGGCGGCAGGCAATCGTTATCCGCCGTCCAAACGCCTTGTAAGGGCATCGGATAAAAGCCTTTTCTTGAACAAGACGCAAACAAATAGTAGGAACGGTAATACACCTTTTCCAATAAGCCGTCCCCGACAGAAATTTCGGACTTTTTCCAATAGTTTTTCCACCAACGGATATGCTCCTTTTTCAAGGCTTCATACCCAATTTCTTCCGCATCACAAAGCTGTTTTTTTGCGTATTCGATAAAGTCTGCGTCGTCTTCGTTGGTGGCAATCGTGAAGTAAAGCTCACTATACGTTCCGCAATCCTTTTTTAACAGGACAATCCCATAGGCAAAGTCGCTAAACGTAGTTTGTTTATAATAGGTAAATTCGCCGTCGGAAACCTGTTTCGCGCGCGGATACCCTAAGCTTTTCGGGCAGTTGTTGCTTCCTATCCACTCCTTGTTCGCGCCGTCGTCCCCCGAAATATACGCGGGAATACGCAGAGAATGGGTATAGCTTCCGTAAACGCGGGCAACCCCGACAAAACGAGTAGCGCTTGCGAAAATTTCCGCACGAAAATCATCCCCAGCCGTTACGCTTGCCAGTGCCGTTTTTAAATCCACTTGGGATTGAATATCCTTGGTTTTTACGCCGAAATCCAGCTCGATACGCCCCGCCGTAATTTTGGTGGGGTTAGGCGTAGCGGAATATACGTCATCGAACAAACGGGTAGCTTCCTGCCAATCTTCTTCCTTTCCGCTTTTTACAAGCTTTATCAGGTTGTCGTAACAAAATTCCTTTTTTTCCGTGTCGGGATTAAGATGTTTATCCCAAAGGTCCACCCTATCCAAGGACAAACGCAAGGGTCCGTCGCCATAGATTAGACAGCCGAGCTTTCCGTTGCCGATTGGCAATGCTTCGTCCCAACGCTCGATTGCATTTTCATAGGAAATGGCATATTTTTTTAAATTCATACTTCCCCCTTTGCCTTATTGCGTATAAGGCCAAAGCTTGTATTAAAGATTGTTGACGCTAACCAAACCACGGTAAAGATTATACTGTAAGCCCCAATCCGCGTACGGCAATATTTCTTCTTCTAATTCGGGAATATCCTTTACCTTTCCGTCCAAATATTCTTCTATGCGTTCTTTGCAATCCAAGATACGGGAATATAATCCGCCGAAACGCACTTCCTGTACTTCCCAGCCAAAGGGCTTGTTATCCCGCATCCAAATACCTTTCATACTCTTATGAAAAATCTTTACGCGGCGCGCGGCTTCTTCGTATTGCGGCAATAAAGCGCGCAAACGCTCTTTATCCCCCGCCTTATATGCTCTGCGCGTATGTACGCCAAGCTCCGCTTTATATTCGAGCGCGGCACACAAATTTGCAAGGTTTTCAAACAAATACGCATATTCGCCGCCACGCTTTGCCAAGGCGTAAAGCTCTTTGGCGTGCGCGCCGAATTCCGTCGGCATTTCCTTTTCCAAGGGGTGGTCCTTCCAGCCAAGGAAGCAATCGTTATAGAACAAGGACTTGCACGCGTTGCGTACTTCCGTCATATCGGGATTGAATTTGGTCTTGTTGGGCAAATCCAAAAGCATCATATCTTCAAAGGCAATATCAAACGTCTTTTCAAACCCGTCGGCAATCTCCTTTTCGTCGAAAATCCCGTCCGCATATTGACGGATTGCGTACAACGCGGGCAGCACGGAGAAATACGAGCAATCGTGCCCATCGTCCCCCCACATTGTGATGATGATATTTTCCACGCCGTGTTCTCTTGCTTGCTTGATTGCAGGCTTCATCGTCTTTAACGACAAGCGGTTGTTGGGCGCGAAGCTATTCCAAGTCCAAGCGCCGCCCGCAAACCAAATTTCACGGTTGAATTGCTTGTGTGCGCGGAACATTTCGTCGTAGTGCGATTCTTCTTGCGAATAGTAATCCCAGTAGCAAAGCGCAACTTCTTGCGGTACTTTTTCCATTACTTCCTTAGGGATTCCGTCCTTCGCTTCATATTCGCCTTTGTTTGCGATACGGAAGAACATATCGCTCCACATATGCGGTTTGAAACCGTATTTTTTGGCAATCTCCAACACCTTGGAAAGGTGGCGCAGCAATAATTCGTGTCTATCCACCAAACCGTGTTTTTGTAAATATTTGCCCAGCCCCAGCATATGCGCTTCGTCCATACCGATATTTACGATGCGCGTGGTGTAGCATTCCGCAAGGGTACTGAACATCTTTTCAATGAGCGCGTAGGTTTTGGGTTCGTCTACCATCAAAATGTTGCTTACGTCCACGATATCCGAATAGTGCGGAAGCTTTACAAGGTTGGTAAAGTGCGCAAGCGTTTGCACGCAGGGAACAAGCTCCACGCCGTGCGCTTTTGCATACGCGTCCATCTCCCGAATTTCTTCTTTGGAATAGCCGCCGCGAAGATAACCGAAATAAGGCTCGTCTTCAATTTTATAGGTATCGTCCGTGCAAAGCTCTAACAAATCGTACCCCATCTTTTCCATTACGTCGATAAGGTGTTTGACCTGTTCCACTTTCATTACGCCATTACAAGAACAATCAATTAAAATGCCGAAATGTTTATAGCTCATACTCTCTCTTTCCTTTCCTGCTTTCTAAATTCAATATAGTGTCTTTCGCGAACGCTTTGGTCCTTGTCGGTAAAGCAAATCTCCATTCCTTCGGGGTTGATTGTAAGGGCTGCGCCCCAAAGATCCGTCCCCCTAAAACACGCCGAACCCACGACCACGGGGTAGTTATGCTCTATGATGTTTCGTTCGTCGCCCGCATTCAAAATAAACGCGCGGTGGTAATGCCCGCAAAGCATAAAATCAATGCCGATACGTTCTAATTCCGTATTCCACTTGGTATACTCTTCCCGTTCGATATCGAAAATATCTCCCTTTTGAAAGGTTGTCATTATCGGGCAAATATGGCTGATCGCAAACGAGATTTTCGTCTTATCCAGCGTTACGTTTTGCAAGAATGCCGTTTCTTTTCTGCGGTACAATTCAAAGACGTTCATTCCGCCGTACTCAATCCCTGCGTCTGGCTTATCTTCTCCGCAATCCAAAACCAAACCGTTTAAGCAGCCTAAGGAAAAGGTGAAGTAGGTTTTGCCTTCCTGCACGGGGAAATACGCATCGTAGAGCTCCGCCATATGCCCGCGCGTATCGTGGTTGCCGCGAACGAATATTACGGGAATTTCACCCTTGGAAATTTCCCCCGTAAATGCGCAAACTTCAAAATAGTTTTGCTCGGTATGCACTTCGCCTATATCGCCGTTGACGATAAACAAATCCACGTCTTCCTTAAAATACGAAGCCATATGCTTTGCCATTTCAAAAAGGTAATGCACGTCCGCGAGATGATAGGCGTGAATATCTCTCGTCTTTTTTAAGGGCTTGAACGCGAAGCTTTGCGTTTCCGTTTCCTTGAATAAGGAGTAATAATCTTTACGCTCCACCGTTTCACGGAACAATATCTCGTATTTTTCTTCGCGATCCAAAACGCTTTGCGGTACACGAATCTTCGCATAGTTGCGTTCGGATTTCAAAAGCCCCGTATTTTCCTGATAATAAATTTCTTCTCCGACCTTAACCGAAAATAAGCCGTTTTTTACGCTTGTAATAGAAATTTCGTATTCACTTCCAACGACGAATACGGTTGGTAAGCATTTCAAAAAAGACATTTTTAACGCTCCTCCTTTAAAATTCCTTGAAAGTTTTCAACGCTTTGTATACCCGTTTTGCTATACGGTAAAAGCCCAAATCGGTGGGGTGGCAACCGTCCACCGTACAAATATCCTTGTCTTGTACGCCGAATAAGGTATGCCCGTCGATAAAAGCCACCTGCGTATCCCCGCTTTCCATCGCGCGCAGATAGGTTTGTTTGACGACCGCACAGCGCTCTAACGAATCTTCCGTTTTTACTGCTTCCGGGCGGCTCATCATTAAAATCGGAATATCGGGATGGGTATTCCGCACCGCCAAATAGCATTTTTCGTGCGTGGCTTTTAAGTGCTCCACGTTCGGCGCGTTGTAATCGTAGTCCAACACGAACGCGCCCATATCCAAGGACGAAAGATAGTTTATCATCTTCTCTTCCCCCTTGCAATTCCCCGAAAAGCCGAGATTGACGAAATCCCGCTTCGTCCAACGCTCCACAATGGCTTGGTAAGCGCAGCTGGGTTTTGAAGCGCAGCAGCCCTGCGTAATGGACGAGCCGTAATAGACGATGGGCGCGGATTTTACATAGTCTTCGCTTTGTAACAGCGCGGCTTCTTTATCCACCCCGACGTATACTTGGCGAACGCGGCAGTATAACGGCATATAAATAGTAATTTCCCGCATTTTTCGACGGGGAAAACGAATAAATCCGCTGAATTTTTCCACGCTTTCCAGCTTGGGCTTTGCGTCCAAAGACGGAAATACCGCTTTCGCAAATTTACCGTCCGCATAAATTTCAAAGCCCGACGAGCCCAACAGCGTTTGATGCGACATCATAAACGGTTCGTTTTCCACAAATAACGCCACCGTTTGAGAATTCGTGCGGAATTTAAACCGTCCGCCCGCCGACATCGAGTGCAAAACGTTTACGCCGCTACTTACTTCCTTCGCCACCGACGTAGGCATTCTTTTATAAAGCCCGTTTTCGTAAAAAACGCCGTGGGTGGAAATCGGATATTCCTGCACGGAATATACTTCTAAATTTTCGCAAAGCTCCGCCGCCGCAAGCTTGAAATTTTCATCTACTTCGGAAAGTTTCATACTCTTAAATTACCCCGTGATGATTTTTATGAGATAGATGCTGTAAATCCCTTTTATAATTCAAACGTATTCTTACGCGAAATCCATTTTCCGTCCGTGAAATCAGGGAAAGCAACCGGTTGCCCCGTAGCAAGAGATTGCTCGGACAAAACGGAAATGCACGCCCACGTAGCGAAATCGTATACGTCGATAGGCATAGGCTCGCCCTTATCCAAGGCTTCAAAAAACGCGGTGAACACCAAGGCGTCCATACCGCCGTGCCCTTCTTTGCCCGGCTTATAGCCCTGCCAACGCTTATGGTCGTATTTTTCGTAATATTTTTCGATATTGTTGTAGTTAGGACGCCAATCCCATTCCCAATCCCCTTCGTGTTCCTCTCCATCAATAAACACGGAAGCGTTGTCTTCGCAGATTAACCCCTTCGTGCCGTGTACGGTAAACCCGCGAGAATAATAACGGGGCAGCGTGGTATCCAAAGCAATGGTCACCGTTTCGCCGTTATAGCATTTCAGCACCGTCGTTACTACGTCCGATTGCACGAAACGAGCGTTTTCAAACTGCTTAATATCATTTTGCTTTACGTATTCTTCCAAGCCGTGCGAAGCCGAACCCACCGAAACGAGCGACGTAAAACGGTTTCCGCAGTTGATATCCAAAAGCTTGGCAATCGGTCCGATTTCGTGCGTAGGATAATTTTCACAGTTTCGATGCAAATACTCCCAAATGCGGTAATGCTTAGGCGTTTTTGCCATCGAGCGTAAATCGTGCGCGTACTTGCCTTCACAATGCACAACCGTACCCAAAACGCCAAGCCGTTTCATATTCAACGCCAACAGCTCTATTCTGCCGTAGCAGCAATTTTCCATCATCATAATCGGCGTTTTTGTGCGTTCGTATAAACGGACGAGCTCCCAAAGGCTTTCCAGGCTGTACGCGCCGCCGACTTCGCAAGCCACGGCTATACCTTTTTCCATTGCATACGTGGTCACCTTTAAATGCATTTCCCAGCCCGTTGCAACCAAAACAACGTCAGGCTTGCTTTCGTCAATACACTTTTGATAATCGTGATAGATGGCGGGACGGGGTCTTCCGTCGTCCTCCATTTCCTTGGCGATATATTCTAACCGCTCGTCGTCGGGGTCGCAAACCGCCACGAAATCCACGTATTTCCTACCTTTCAACGCAACCCTGTACAAGCCTTCGCCTCTGCCGCCTACGCCGATGATTGCCATTTTGAACTGTTTCATATATTCGCTCCTTTTTCTTCAAAAAATGCTTGCGCTAAATTATTTTCAACCGTGTATCCGTTTTCAAAAAAATTGTTTTTCAGCTCTACTTTTTGTACGTAACCGAAATGCAAACTATATTTGCCTGTTGGCGGATGGATAAAACGGTTATTTTCTATGATAATCCCATCGAAAACCCATTCGGGATTTTCCTTGTCCGTGATTCTCGGTCCGATATAAATCACGGGCTGCATATATCCAAACGAACCGTAGCTGCAACCGTCTACAACGTTGTCCCGAAAAATCATTTCGCCCGAACGCCCCGATTCGTACCACGAACCGCAATCGTTTTCAATATGCAAAACACAGCTGCCCGTCTTGTAAAAATAGTTGTTTTCTACCACCGTCTTTTTGCGAGTCAAGCACAGCATCCCCCGCGCCATAGACGGCCCAAAACGGTTTCCGCGTATTGTAACGGACGGACAACAGGTTATATTTTCTACGCAGTCTTCGCCAAGCGTGATATCGTGCGGAATTTCTCTATCCAAGGTCAATAAAATATCCGTATCGTTTTCCTTGGCGTAGGCAAGCACCCTTGCGCGCCCTAAATTGCGGAAATTCCCACGCTTGACAAATTCAAGCTCGTCGCCTACGTCAAACGCTTGAAAACCCCAGCTCTCCGGTTGCATAAAACGCACGAGCAGTTGGTTGTTTTCCGTATCCGCGTGCACCGCTTGCAGATAGGTGCCGTGGACGTTGATAAAATCGTCGTGCGCGCCCTGCGCCTGACAGTTTTCAATTAAAATTTCTCCTTTACAGCCTGAGAAATGGAAAAAGTCGGCGTTGGAAGCAATCGTTCTGCCCGACTTCGGCATACATTGCAAACCGCGGTAGCAAACGCCGTTGCAGTATTGCGCCAGCAGCCCAAAGCCGTGCATAAAACGAATGGTTACGTTTTCTAAAAGTAAATTTTCACAGCGCAAGAAGAACCCGCCAAGCTGGTCGCGCACGATACACCGCGTTTGGTAAATTTGTCCTGCGGGGAATTGCGCGTCCTTATTCTTCAACACCGCCTTTATCCGTCTTTCTCCTATTTGTTCAAGACTTTCAAAGGTAGGAATGGACGGACGGTAATCCTGTGCTTCTCCGCTTCGGCAATAAAAGCTATGCTCGGTTTGCGGGTCGTAGCGCATAGACAGCGTTTTATCGTTTTTATAAGTATTTTCCCAAAGCGGAGTTCCGCTTTCGTCCTTTTCGCCCTGCCATACGAGCGTGTTATCCCGTATTTCGAAAAGGCTATCTTCACCCGTTTGTATTTCGCACGTTCCATTTTTGTTGGAAAGCAACGTAAATTCGCTCATTGTGGGGCGTGCGTAATCCACGGTCAAATTTTTCAAAGTTAAGTTTTTGCAACCGTCGAACAGCAAGGGAGTCATAATTCCGTGAATACGTAAAAGCGCGCCGTTGCCGTCGATAGTAACGTTTTGTTTGTCTTTTAAATATATCGCAACGCGGCGGAAACCGTTGGGGTTTTCGTCCCGCTTTGCCGTATTAGAGCAATAATATCCCGTCAGCAAAAATCCGTCGTTTTGCCAAACGTCGTAAACGCCGTCCTTTTGCAAAAGCACGGTATCGCCATCGTTTACCTTTTCAAAAATCGTTTTCAATTCTTTTTTCATCTTTTACCACCCTTGCGGGCTTGCATAATCGGGATTTTACCCGATTATGCAAAGTTTTTGGATTGTGACTTACATCGATTATTCTTCTACAACGCGGAAGTTACCGATATAAGCGGTATTACAATTTTTAAATCCAATAAAGCCTGTACGTGCAGCATTATACCCATCATAGGTAGCACCCGCTTCCCCAGTGGTCAATACAACAGAGCTCCAATAAGCAACAATATAATCTTTTATGGATACGTATTCGGTATTCCAAGTATTCAATTTGAAGTTTACGTTATATCCCGCCCAAGTTGTTTTATTGCCACCGGCAAATAACACCGTTTTGTAGGTCTTATCCTCAGGTGTATCCGTTTCAAGATAGAAATCAAAATACAGCTTCGCCATATCCGACGCCACAGTAGTGTAATAAGTTAAAGTATGCTTAGGCAACAGCGTTACCATCGTTGTAAAGGTCGTAAGCGCTAAATATTCACCTGTTCTATTAGGCGCATTATTCACGATGTCTGCCGTTACCTCCTTAGCCTTCCCATTGTTGCTATCTTCAAAGTCGAAATTCGCTATGGAAAGCTCATCGTTCCACACCAAGCTTTCGGTAGAATCGTAGAAATCGACTACGCCCGTGTAAATCGGGGACAATAAGCCGTACACGGAAATGCTTGCCGTTGCGTTGTACGCTCTCTTTTCCACCGTTGCCTCCGTAGCTTCGTTGGTAACGGTCGCTTTATCGCCACCGTTAATCGGCGTAAGTTCCCAAACGACGTTTTTATCCGCATATACGCTTGCTTCCACACCTGCCGCGCTCAATACGTTATCCATATCGTACGATTCCACGCCGTTCAAATCGATTAAACGTTCCGTAGTATCCGTAACTACAGTACCGCTTGCAATTGCAAATTGATAATTACCGATATAATGCGTTGCCGTTGTAGCCGTACGAACAAAGAACATTGAATCGCTCCAAGCATCGGTTCTTGTCGGATCGAATACGCGCGCCCACTTTGTCAATAAAGTATCCAAAGAAATCGTATACGTATACCAAGTAGAGCCGCTCGGCTTCGTGGTCGAGTCCGCATTAAACGCCATCTCAATGGTCGACTTCCCATTATGATATAACTCGAACGTCAAGCTAATGTTCGCGCCTTGGAACAACTGATAATATTCTTGCGTATGCGTAGGAGAAATAAAGGCGTGGAACTGCGTGCTGGTTGTTGTTGTGATTTGATAATACGTACCCGTCTTGCCTGCAGGATCGGTTACAACGCCTTTTGTAACGCCCGCTATATCATTTTTAATCACAACGTCGTCCGCGCTTACGTCGGTTACGCAAGCGGGAGCTTCGTTAGAAACGTAGAAATCCACG
>JAZSGC010000062.1:0-15446 GCA_045532525.1 Candidatus Scatosoma sp. | reverse complement strand
TCGCAAGTCTGCCCTGAATTTGCTCTTCCGTTTCCGAGCCCCTGCCCGACAAACGGCGTTTCAGCTCGTCCACCGACGGGGGAACTACCATAACGAGTACGCATTCGGGAAAGCTCTTTTTAGCGTTCAGCGCGCCCACGACGTCGATTTCCATAATGACGGATTTGCTTTTCAGCGTTTCGCGAACGAAAGACTTCGGCGTGCCGTAATAATTGCCGAAATGTTCGTCGTATTCTAAAAAGTCGTCTTCCGCGATACGGCGTTCAAATTCTTCACGGGGCAAGAAAAAATAATGCTTACCGTGGATTTCCCCTTCTCTCGGCGGGCGGGTCGTACAGGAAACGGATTCCACTACGTCCGCTCTGCGGGCAATAATCGTTTTTACCATCGTGCCTTTGCCCACGCCCGAAGGCCCGGACACCGCTAATAATACGTGTTTCATCTGCTTTTCGTTCCTTAACCGCTTTATTCGATGTTTTGCACCTGTTCGCGGATTTTTTCAATTTCGTTTTTCAACGCAAGCCCTGCGCGGGTGATGGTCACGTCGTTGCTCTTAGAGCAGGTCGTGTTCGCTTCGCGGTTGAATTCCTGTACCAAAAAGTCCAGCTTTCTGCCCACGATGCCTTCTTCGGCAATCGAACGGAACTGCTCGATGTGGCTGCGCAATCTCGTCAGCTCCTCGTCAATGTTGCTTTTGTCCGTAAACACCGCCACTTCGGTGAGCAAACGGCTTTCGTCAATTTGCGCGCCGTCCAAATACTCCTTGACGCGCGCCGTCAGCTTTTCGCGGTATTCCTGCGCAATTATCGGCGCACGCTGAGAAATTTCCGTCACTAAGGCTTCAATGGTCGCCACGCGGGAAAGCATATCTTCTTTCAGCTTTTGCCCTTCCACCGCACGCATTTCGTTGAGCTTATCCAGCGCGATATTCAGCGCGATATCCAAAGCTTTGGTCAATTCTTCATCCAAAGTGGGCGTATCTTCCTGCTTTAAAACGTCGGGATAACGCAGCACGGAAGAAAGGGTCACGTCGTCGGGCAAATCGGGGGCTTCCGCTTTTAACGCTTGCGCCGCGGAGATATACGCCTTGGCGAGCGCGATATCCACCGTCAAAGCCGTCGGGCGTTCGCGCTTGTCCTTGACGGAAACGAACACGTCGGCGTGGCCGCGCGTGAGTTTTTTGCGAACGGTGGCACGGATTACGTCTTCATACGCCGCAAAAATGCGGGGCGCTTTGATGGACGCGTCCAAATAGCGGTTATTCACTGTTTTGATTTCGACGGTGAGCTCTAACCCGCCTTCTATATATTCGCCTTTTCCGTAGCCCGTCATACTCAGCATAAGTATAATCCCCTTTCAGCCCAAATTATCAGTTCTAACATTATAGCACACTTTTATAAAATGTCAAGCCCCCACCGCCACCTTTTTTCAAGTTTTTACCTATTTTTTATAATTTATTATAAAAGCAAGCGGATTTTTCGGAAATATACCATCGCTTTTACAGCAAGCCATTGACAAAACGCATTCGCCGTGCTATATTAACAACAAGGAGACGTCATTATGAAAACAATAAAAAAATTTTATGTTTTCCTGCTTTTAGGCACGTTGATTTTTAGCCTGCTTTTCACCGCTTGCAACAAAGAAAAAACTCCTACGAAACAAGGAAACGTTTATACATTGGAAGAAGCCTATGATAAGGGATTGCTTACCGAAGAAAATCTTGAAGAAATGGCAAACACCCAAAAAATAAGCGGCAATCAAGCCACGGAAATTTTGGGCGTTGATTTGGAAAGGGAAATCAAACAAATCACGGCAAAAAGATGGAGTGAAACGGACGAAATGTGCCCGAATTTAACAGCGGACGATATGACCTTTCTATCCATTTGGGGACACTATGGAGAATGCTATGTCGTTATGGTCTATCCGAAAGACTTAATGTGGACCGCCGAAGATATGGACGTCTCACTTACAGTTGGTAATACCACTTTCCGTTTTTCCCATACGGTATATTTAGAAATGCTAGTTGTTTACGAGAAAATTCCTACCAAATAAGGAGTAAGAGTAAATGAAAAAAACAAGAAAAATATCTAAGTATGATACACAAAAAAATCCCCCGCGAACAAAGACGTTCGCGGGCGTGTTTCTATTTAAATCGATTATTTTTCACAAAAGAACGCCTGGCCTGCGTAGGTTTCCGTAAAGTATTTTACCACCGTTCCCGTATCGGAAAGCTCTTCCACGGTAAAGTATTCTTTACTGCTCGTGCGCCAACCTTCCTTGTTTTCCAGCACGATGGATTTTAAACTTGTACAGCCACCAAAGGCTTGACTGCCGATCATTTTCACGCTTGCGGGAATGGTGATTTCCGTCAGCTTTGCGCACCCATAAAAAACCCTTTGATCGATAAGCTCTATCTTGCTTCCAAGGGTCACCTTTTCCAAGTTGGAACAAAGCATAAACGCGTTGCCCGTAATGCATAGCACGTTGTCGCCGATAATCAGCTCGGTGATGTCTTCTCTGCCGTAAAAAGCTGTTTCGCGGATATAGACGACGGGCTCTCCAAAATAGGTATCGGGAATTTCCACCACCCCGCTTTCTATTTTACCCAACCCAATCACTTCATACGAGCCGTCTCTTGACCTTTCGTATTGTATGCCTACCTTTTCTTCGGTGGAATCGCGACCCGAATCACCGCTGCTTTGCGTATCCGAAAAATCGGAACCACCTGCGCCGCTCAAAGAAGTATCGCCGCTGTTATCACAGGCAACAAACCCGAAGCAACACGCCGCGCACAAGCTTAAAAGCAAGCATAAAAATTTCTTTTTCATTTGCGTTTTCCCCTACATTTCTCAGCTTTCCAGCATTGCTTTAAAGGCTTCTTCGTCGATGATTTTAATGCCCAGCTTTTGCGCTTTTTCCAGCTTACTGCCCGCTTCTTCCCCCGCTAAAACAAGGGTGGTTTTTGCCGTGACGGAGCTTTGGCACACGCCGCCGCGCGCTTCGATAAGCTTTTGCGCTTCGCTGCGTTTAAAGGACGAAAGCGTACCTGTCAATACAACCGATTGCCCCGAAAAAATTCCTTCCGTTTTTTCTTCCGACCAAACGGGCTTCACACCCGCCTGCGCCAACGCGGCAAGCTCTAAAAGGTTAGCTTCGTCACGGAAATACGCTTCGATGGCGCGCGCCGTAATCTCCCCGATATTTTCCATTTCGATAAGCTGCTCCGCCGTCGCATTTTGTAAATTTTCCATACTCTTAAACTTTGCCGCAAGGTCTTTCGCCGCAACCCTGCCTACCCCTTCCACGCCGATTGCGTAGATAAAGGCGTCCAAAGTCGGGGTCTTGCTTTTTTCGATTGCGGTGAGTAAATTGCGTATTTTTTTATCCTTAAACCCGTCCAACACGGCAAGGTCTGCTTCCGTCAAACGGTATAAATCGGACGGCTTCAACACCTTGCCCGTTTGGATAAGCTGCTGCGCCGTGCTTTCGGAAAATCCGTCGATATTCATTGCGTTTTTGCTGGCGTAATGGTCCAGCGCGGCAACCACGCGCGGCGTACAAGTCTTGTTGGGACAAAACAGGTGCGCGCCGATTTCCGTTACGGATGTACCGCAAGCGGGACAAACGCTCGGCTTTTCCACAAGGCGGCTGTGTTCGTAATGCTCCGTCGTACCCAAAATTTCGGGGATAACTTCGTTGGAACGGCGAACGAGCACACGCGAACCGATTTTCACGTCCTTGCGCTGTATGTCGCCATAGTTGTTTAAGGTGGCGCGGGAAACGGTAACGCCGCCCAAATCGACGGGGTCGAGCAAGGCGAGCGGGGTCAGCTTGCCCGTTCTGCCCACCTGCCAAATCACGTCTTTAAGCAGGGTGGTCACTTCTTCGGCTTCAAATTTATACGCCATCGCCCAGCGCGGAAATTTATCGGTAAAGCCCATTTCGTCGCGCAAATCTTGATCGTTGACCTTAATCACCGCGCCGTCCGTCAGCACGTCGATGATCTTGCGTTCCTTTTCGATATGGAAAATGGCGGAAAGCACTTCCTGCTTGCTTTTGCAAACGGCGAAATACGGGTACACCTTAAACCCTTCCTTCACCAAAAAATCGTGCGCTTCCGTTTGCGATTTCGGCGCGCCGTTCGACATATAATTCACGTCGTAAAAATAAATTTCGGGTTTTCTAAGCTGGGTGATTTTCGGGTCGAGATTACGTATCGCGCCCGCCGCGGCATTGCGTGCGTTCTTCAAGGGCTCCGCCGCCGTCTCGTTATATTTCTCTAAAACGGAAAGGCGGATAACCGCTTCACCGCGCACTTCCAGGGTACCCCGGTACGAGATAACGAGCGGAAAAGACTTAATGGTAAGCACCTGCGCCGTGACGTCTTCGCCTACCGTCCCATTGCCGCGCGTGGTGGCGCGGACGAATTTCCCCTTGTCGTAGGTAAGGCAAACGGTCAGCCCGTCAAATTTATATTCTACCGTATAGTCCACGGGCTTTTGCGCGAATTTTTCCACGCGGGTAACGAAGGCGGAAAGCTCTTCTTCCGTCACCGATTTATCCAAGCTGAACAGGCGTTCGATATGCGCGTGCTTTTCAAAGCCCTTGATCGGTTCGCCCCCTACTCTTCTCGTGGGGCTGTCGGGGTAGACTTCGCCGCTTTCCGCTTCCAGCCTACGGAGTTCGTCGTACAAGGCGTCGTATTCCTTATCCGAAACGGTGGGGTTGTCCAGCACGTAGTATTCGTGCGCCCATTTATTGAGAATATTGACAAGCTCTCTTTGTCGGGACATAATTTTGCTCCTTTCAGTCGCTGTACGTTGCAACTCTATATTTTGCATTGTCGCTAAAAAACTATAAATTGATATTCTTTAAAAAATCGCGCGCTTATACGCCTTTTACCGTCAAGGGTGCAAGCGAAGCGGAAAGCTGCTTAATCCCCAGCCCGTTTTCAAAGGCTACGTCGACGATCATATTGCTGCCTACGCCGCGCACGCCGACAATCGTGCCGCAACCGAATTTGGTATGCTCTACGCGGACGCCGATTTTGAACACGCTCAAATCCTTATTGCCTGCCGCCGCGTTCTTGCCCAGCTTGCTTACGCCGCCATAGGTCGTGCCGCCGCTCTTGCTTGCAGCACCCGTTTTACTGCCGTAGCCGCCATACGCGCCGCCGTAAGACGAGCCGCCGTACGTGCTTCCGCCGTTCCAAGACGAGCGCCTGGGCGCGGAGCTTTGATAATCGGCATTGCTCGATTTTTTTCCGTAGCCGCTTCCGTAAGCGCCATAAGAAGAGCCGTAGCTTCCGTAGCCGCCGTAGGAATTTCCGCCGTAGGACGAGCCATAGCCGCTTCCATAACCGCCGCCAAAGCTCGTTTTCCTACCGCCGTAATCGTCGTTCATCTCGTACCTGCCCCCACCGTACGCGCTATTTCCATAGCTTTCGGGGTCGTCCCAGTCGCTGTAACCGTAGGACGGTCTGCGCACTTCTTGGGGCAATTCCATTTCCGCAGCCAACTCTTTTAAGAAGCGGGAGCGCATTGTCGGCTCGCGCTTGCCGTAAAGGTATCGGCTTTTAGAGCGGGTCATATACAGCCGATCCTTGGCACGGGTAATGGCTACGTACATCAAGCGGCGTTCTTCTTCCATATCCTCGTCGTTGTCGACGGCGCGGGAAACGGGCATTATGTTTTCTTCCAGACCCACGATAAATACGCAGCGGAATTCCAACCCCTTTACCGAATGCACGGTGGCAAGGGTGACGTAGTCGCTATCGTCCATTTCGTCCGTATCACTCGACAGCGTGACCTGATTGAGATAATCGGTGAGCGTAGCGTCGGGATTGAGCTTGCAATACTCTTCGACGGAGTTGATAAATTCTTCAATGTTGGCGCGCTTGTTGATGCTTTCGTCCGAATCGTCGGCGTAAGCCTCGCGCATTTTCGTGTTTTCCACAAGCTTTTTCGTCAGCTCGTTGACGGGCATTTCTTGACTGTCCACCACCAGCTCTTTGATAAGGTCGCGGAAGCCGAGTAGTTTTTCCTTTGTTCCGCTTGAAAAACCAAGCTCGTCCAAATCGAACAAAAGCACGTCGTAAACGGAGCTTTCGTTTTCAAAGGCGTAGCGTTGCAGCGTATCCACCGTTTTTGCGCCGATACCGCGCTTGGGAAAATTGATGATACGGAGCGCCGCTTCGCTGTCGAACGGGTTGTTGATTAGGCGCAAATATGCCAAAAGGTCTTTGATTTCCTTGCGTTCGAAGAACTTAAAGCCGCCGAATACCTTGTAGGGTATGCCGTCGCCCGTGAACTCTTGTTCGAAAGAACGGGTAAGTGCGTTCAAGCGCATCAGCACGGCAAAATCGGAGAATTTATAGCCCTGGCGCATCAAGCCTGCGATGGTTTGCGCGATATACCGCGCTTCGCCGTCTTCCTGTTCGGCTTCGTACACCTTAGGCGGCGCGCCGTCATCGTTTTCCGTCCACAGCGTTTTGTCTTTACGCTTGCCGTTGTGGCGAATAACGGTGTTGGCAAGCTTCAAAATGCGCTTGGTAGAGCGGTAATTGCGTTGAAGCTTGTACACCTTTGCCGTTTTATAGTGTTTTTCAAAATGCAAAATGTTGTCGATTTCCGCACCGCGCCAACCGTAGATGGACTGGTCGTCGTCGCCGACCACAAACAAATTGCCGTGGATAGAAGCAAGATAGCGGATAATTTGATACTGCACAGCGTTGGTATCTTGGAACTCGTCTACGAGAATATAACGAAATCTACCGCCCAAATATTCGCGCGCTTCTTCGTTGGTTTTTAAAAGGTTGCGCGTTTCGTTGAGCAAATCGTCAAAGTCCAGCGCGTTATTTTCGCGCAGGTGTTTTTGGTAACGGGAATAGACCTTAGTGACGTCGTCGATATCGGGATCGCCCGCGTTCGCTTCGGCGTACTGTTCGGGTTCTAAGCCCAGCATTTTGGCGTTGCCGATATGGTATTTGACGGCTTTTAACAGCTTTTCATCGTCGTAATCGCATTCCTGAAAGGATTTTTTTACGATGTTGTTGCGCTCTGTTTCGCTGTAAATGGAAAAGTTGGATTTTATCCCCGCTTCGTCGGCGTACATACGCAAAATGCGCACGCACATACTGTGAATAGTACAAACCCAAGCGCGGTTGACGTCCACGATAGACGAAAGCCGCTCCTTCATTTCGTTTGCCGCCTTGTTGGTGAACGTAATGGCAAGAATGGCTTCGGCAGGTACGCCTTTTTCTTCTACGAGATACGCAATACGCGAAGTGAGTACACGCGTTTTTCCGCTGCCCGCTCCCGCAAGAACCAACACGGGCCCTTCCGTTTGCAGCACGGGCTGGATTTGTTCTTCGTTTAATTTTTCCAAAATTTCGTCTATTCTACCCATAACGAAACAATTATACCACAAACGGCGGAAATTTGCAAGTCTTGCAAAAGTGTTTTTCCTTGAAAAAGGAATAAGCCTGCTTGTGCAGGCAGATTTTTAATGCTCAAAATCGCAAACGTTGATAATACGCTTTCCGCGCCGCTTGGCGTATTCCACCGCTTTCCACGCGCCGCCAAAGCTATATTTGATTGCCACCAGCAAGCAATCCGCCTTGTCCACAAGCACTTTGTTCGTTTCCAAAATTGCGTACGGCGGCGGCACTCTTTTTTCCAACAAATACACGCTATCGGTAAAAATGTGCGAAAGCTCATATTTTTGATTTGGCGGGGGCAGGTACGAGAATACCAACGTATTTTTAATTTGTGGGTAGCGTTTTCTCAGCTTTGATACCGCTTCCGCACAGCACGAATCAAACGCTCCGCGCCCGCCCGAATAAAACTGCGTAAAGCCTTCGTTTTCGATTAGCTCTATTAAAATTTTCGTTACCCTTTCAAAAAGTCCTTTCTCGTAAATATCCCTATGGCCAAAAAAAGCGCACGATTCCATTTTATTTCTTCCTTTTTTATTATAATTTTACGACAAGGCAAAGAAAAAAGCAACCGATTGTAGGTATAACTACATAATTTTTATGATTTGCACTGTTACTATTTATGTAGATATATCTGCATAGGCGGTAACATATATGACACTTTGTGAAGCAACGGCATTGAGAATTGAAGAATTATTAAAAGCAAAGAATATGAAGCTGTATCACTTAGAAAAGAAATCGGGCATATTGCACGGCACAATGGCGTGTATTATGCGCAGAAAAAATAAAGACGTTACTTTAAGTAAAATTATGATGATTGCAAAAGGCTTTGATATGTCTTTTATAGAATTTTTAGATGCTCCTGTTTTTCATTCCGACGAATTGGAGTATGAATATTAACGCATATGGAATACGCGAAGATAATCGGTAACAATTTAAAAGAAGCGCGTAAGTTTAAAAATCTTACACAAAAGGACGTGGGCGCAAAGTTGGGTATGACACAACAACAGTACAGCCGCTTTGAAAACGGAAAATTTGAGTTAAATTATGCACAAATACTTTTTCTTTGCCAACTCTACGAAATTACGCCAAATGAATTGTTTGATATAGATTAAAAGGACTGAACGATGGAGTTCAGCCCTTTTTCATTGTACGAGCCTTTCATTTTTATCCATCTCGCCATTATTTTACAAGAAGTTTTCTTCTTTGTCAAGTCTTTTTAGAAGTTATCTTCTATACTGTAATTATGACACTTGGCGGAAAGATAAAAGAATTAAGAAAAGAAAAAGGTTTAACGCAAATAGCGCTTGGAAACGCGATTGGCGTAAGTCAAAAAGCTATTGATTATTGGGAACGCGACGTGAACGAACCGAAAGCAAGCTACGTTATGGCTTTGGTTCGGTTTTTTGAGATTTCTTATAACGAGTTTTTTGAAGATATCTATTTTAATGAAAAATAAAAGCAAACTACTCTAAAAATGAAAACGAAAATCGCGGAAAATATTAAACTTTATAGAAAGCAATTAGGGCTTACGCAAGGTCAGCTTGCGGAAAAACTCAATGGGAAAAAGAGTTTGATTTCTAATTACGAAAACGGTTATAGCACGCCTGATATTTACACTTTGTGTAAGCTTGCGGGAATTTTTGACGTTTCCTTAGACGATTTGGTGGAATATGAAAAGGACTGAACGGTGAAGTTCAGTCCTTTTTTGTTTTTATACGTCGGGGTGGTGCGGCCAATCTACGTCCATCCAGTGATAGTCACGGTGATTTTCTCTGTCTTTGAATTGTATCGTCGGCGTAAAAATATTCAATATCGCGCGAATACCCAGCGCAAGCAAAAAGCCTGACACAACGCCGATTACAATACTCAAAACGACGAAATACCATTTTTCCAGCGACTTAAATAAGGCGTAAGAAATCATTGTCATCACCGTTGCTGTCAGACCCCACGCCAAAAAGAAGAAAACTCTGTTGCGTAGATTGCTGTCGCGTTCGGGAACGATTTCTTCCTGTAAATTAAATACTGCGCTTACGCCCTTATCCCCGCCGTTCGGCGCGGATTGCACCTGCGTTTGCGACACGGTTACTGCGTGCTCGGGCTGATTTTGCTCTTGCTCACCCGCCATTGTCAACGCTTGCGTGGATTGCTTTACAACCGCCGTATCTTGTGTGGTTAAAGTTTTGTCCGTTAAATTGTCGTCCATTATTTTCTCCTTTACAAATATACTATACCATACCGTTGTATTTTTGTCAAGGTCGAAAAATAATTTTTAACCCTTACGCGTTTTTGGAAAGGGTGACAAATTCGTATTCGGCGCGGAAACGCTCTAAGGCGCGCAGGTATTTTTCGCTTAAATTAAGCGTATAACGCTGCTTTTCTTCATAGCTGAGCGTAGCGTAATATTCCTTGTCGGTTAGCCTGCCGATGGCGTCGCTCACTTCCCCTTCGTCCAGCAGCATTTTTTTGACTTTCAAGTAAAATTCGTCTTCTTTTTTGCCTTCGATTTGCGCGGTGACCTGCGCAGCGAAAAAGCGGGTAACTTTGCTTTCGTTAAGACCCTGCTCCCTTGCTTTTTCTAAATGCTCGTCCATATTTTCTTGACATTCCGTCCAAAAGCCCGTTTTGATACGGCGTTTGGCACGGCGCGCTTCTTCGCGTAAAGTGCTTTTGTTTCCGCTTCGTTCTTGCGACATATTTCACCTCGTTTTTTCGTATTTCGACAAATGAAAAGAGCCCACAAACCTGTGAGCTCTTTTGTGTTTTAGTTTCTGCTTCTCTTTCTTGCAGCTTCGGACTTCTTCTTTCTTCTTACGGAAGGCTTTTCGTAAAATTCCTTCTTTCTAAGATCGCCGATGATACCGTCGCGAGAGCATTTTCTCTTAAAACGGCGCAACGCGCTTTCAACGTTTTCGTTTTCGCCAACTTTAACCGTAGACATTCTTCTTCAACCCTCCTTTGCCGATGCGTTTAGTGTTTACTCCGTAATTATAGCAAGTTCGTATTTTTCTGTCAAGTCTTTTTTTGCGGTTTTTCTCACCTTTTTCAGGAATTTTCCTTATTTTTCCGCATTGCATAAAAATTATTCGTCGGGGTATGTCGAACGGTGGAATTTTATGCGATTTTAGGTAAAAGGGCAACAAAAAAAGCTCCCCGAACCCGAGAAGCTTTTTTCTTTTTTGTATGTAAATTAGTTCTTTTTACGTGCAAGGTAGGGGTAAATGCCGTCCGTACCAACAACGGAATCGGTTGCCTGCGAAATGATGTTGCGAAGCAAGTAATACAATTTTGCGGTGCTGAAAACCTTTTTGATTACTTTCAGTTCGCTCTTACTGGTGTTGCCCTTTTTATAGCTTACTTTAATAGGGATAATTTTCTTGAATTCGCCGCCGCGTACGCCGAGAATACCCGACGCCAAGCACAGGTTTGTGGGGCTCTTTCTCAATTTACCCTTGGTTGCCTGTAAAACTTCTAACGTGTCCTGCACCATTTCTTCAATATCGTTTTCGCTCAAACTTGCAAAGTCGAATGCCGATCCTTCGGAAATATCGATTAACTCATAATCGTTAATGTTGAATTTCTTTGCCATAATTTTCTCCTCCATAATCGCTTTTTGCCTTTTTGGCATCTCAACTATGTTCATTATACTATATTTATGTATACAAGTCAAGATATTTGCAGATTTTTGCAATAAAAAAGCGTTCCCGTGAAAGAAACGCCTTTTATTTTAAGATACTTGCTCGAAATCTTCCGCAGGGTGCTTGCACCAAGGACAAATAAAGTCGTCGGGAAGCTCTTCCCCCTCGTGCGTATAACCGCATATCTTGCATACCCATTTATGCTTGCCGCCTTGCGGATTTTCCTCCGCTTTCGGGGCTTGGGGTTTGGGTTTGATGTTTTGCAAATAATACTCGTAGGAAACGGATTTTTCATCCGAAAGCTTTATGGCTTGCGTCACTTCGGCAACGAACAGCGTATGCGTGTCGTAGTCGTACGCGTCAATCACCTTTGCGCTGAGCACGGCGTTGGAATATTCGGCAATATAATTAAGCCCGTTTTCCGTCGTTGCATACCTGCCCCCCGCAAATTTGTCGGTATCCCGTCCCGAAGCAAAACCGAATTGCTTAAAAATATCAAACGGCGTCTTTTCCGTAAGCACGGAAACGTTGAAAATTCCCGTCTTTTTTAACAAGCTTTCGGAATAGTTTGCCTTGTTTACAAACACCGTAATGCGCTTAGGCGTATCCGTAATCATCGACACCGTGTTCACGATACAGCCGTTTTGTTTTTCGCCGTCCGTGGTCGTGAGCACAAACAATCCGTACGTCAGTTTATACATTGCTTCTTTTTCTATCATTTTCTTTTCTCCGTAAAAAATTTTTGCCTTAGGGAATTTACCGCGTACGGTTGCGGCGTTAAAAGCAGGAATACTATTCGCTTTTATCCGTCGTTAAGCTTTCCAAAGACCGTGCAAATTGCAGAACGCATACACCGCAACCGCTTTATCGCCGTCCGCCAACGTAAACGTGCATACAGGCTCTGCATTCGGCTGTAAATGCTTGATTTGGAAGCCTTGCTCCGTTTCCACTGCCACCCATTCGATAAGGTGTTCCGCCGTCATCGGGTGCGCTACGCTGCCCACGTCCACTTTCACCGTCTTACACTTTTTCGTCACGATAGGCACGTGCTTTTCTTTTGCCGCGTCCGTGCTGCACGCAACCAGCTCTTTCCAGCCGCTAAGCTCTTTCAGTTCGTCCTTCGTAACAAGCGTTTTGCCGCATTTTTCACATTGATATACTCTTAACATAATTTATTTCTCCGTTTTTATTTATTAGGACTAAATCCTATTTATAATATAGCATAGAATTTTCGTCTTGTCAATAGTTTATCCTAAAAAAATTGAAACATTGCGTAATATTTTTATTTTTTATCTAAACAGCCGTGTTTATAGAGAATTTCATCTAAAAATTCGCAGGAACGATGCAGTTCTTGGGGGTCGCGATAGTCTTTATTATACACCTCGATAAGCAGCGCGCCGTCAAAACCGACGTCCTTTAAGCGACGGACAAGGGTATCGAAATCGAAACAGCCCTGCCCCGGCAAACGGATTTTTCCATTTTCATCCACGTCGGAAAGGTGGGCGTACGCAAGTCGCGCGCCCATTTCGTTTAGATATTCTTCGTAAGGATATTGAGAAATGCGGGCTTGTTTGATATCCAACACACCGCGCAGGTTTGGCAGGGCTGACGCCAGCTTTTGAAAGACGCCCACACGGTTATAGGTGGACCATTCCACGTTTTCTAGGCACAGCGTTACGCCGCGATCGGCGCAAAACTCCGTCAATTCTTCAAAGCCTTGTATCATCGACGGAAAATGGTCGTTTTCGCCCGAGCGGGAATCCCTTTTTACGCGGGACGTGCCGTGAAAGGTGTAGTACGGCGCTTGCAGCTCGCGCGCGGCTTCCAACACCTTTTCCGCCCAGCCGTAGGCGTCCGCCTTGACGCGCGGATTTGCGTTGAAAAGCTGAGGCTCGAATTCGGTATTTAAAGCGTGCACGGAATTGATAGTCAAGCCCCCTTTTTTGCTTGCAAGCAGGCTGCCAAATTCCTTCCCGTATTCGGAAAAAGACGTGAGAAAGACCTCGGCACAGGTAACGCCCAGGTCGTTTAAAAAAGGCAAAGCTTCTTCATTGTATTTTCGCATAAACAGCGAAGCGGTTGAAACGCCCGTTTTCATCGTCTTTTCTCCGTTGAAACGTTTAAATTAGTCTACGTAGTACACCCTATTTTCTTTTCTGGGTTTTTCCGCGGGAAATTCCCCGTCGATATAGCCAAGAATACAATTCCCCACGCCTTCGTATTCGCCTTCTATGCCCAGCGATTTTAAAAGCGCCTTGCCTTCGGGCTGTTCAAAGGTTTCTTTCGCACGGTGAATCCAGCAAGCGCCCAGCCCCAGCGCGTGCGCCGCCAGCATTAAATTTTCCATTACCAACGAGCCGTCGTATACGCAGGTAGGTACGCTCTTATCCGCCAACACAACAAGCACAACGGGCGCACCGTAGAAAGGGTCGGCACGGAAAAAAGGATCTTTGCCTGCGTTGAGCTTAGAAAGCTGGTCGCGGACTTCCTTGTTCGTTACCGCCAAAATAATCGGAGACTGCTTATTCAAGCCCGACGGCGCGTTCAAGCCCGCGGCAATAATCTTGTCGATAAGCTCCTTGGCTACGGGGTCGGGTTTATACTTCTTTACGCTTCTGCGCGTAAACATCGCTTCCATTACGTCCATTTTATCACCTCTTATTGTTTATATTGTAAATCGGCTTCCGTCCAGCTTTGCAGCACTGCGCACATCTCCGCCGCAAGCGTCTTTGCGCCCTGTAAATCGTGGTCGAGATAGTTGCCGCATTCCGCCTTTGTCGAGCCGGGAATTTCGCCTTGAAAATCGCGAGCGAACGCCATACTTTCTTTTACGAGCGCAATGGCTTGGGCGGGGTTAATTTCATCGCGTACAAGCAAATAAAAGCCCGTACGGCAGCCCATCGGACCTACGTAAACAACCTTATCGCCGTTTTCAGAATTGCGCGCGTATGTAGCGAAAAGATGTTCCAGCGTGTGCGCCGCGCTCATCGCAAAGTAATCGCCTGCGTTCGGTTTCTTCATTCGGATATCGTAAGTGACCACGTCGCCGTCGATGCGGGAAATATACATTCCCTTTTGCAAAACGTCGTGATTGATTTGAAAGCTTGCTATTTTTCTCATTATCGTTTTCCTTATGGCTTTTTACGCGTTTGCGTTATGCGTTTTTCGTTGCGGTTATTCGCCGAATAGACTACGGAACGCCGCCGGCGTAGGCGCGCTGATGGTAATCAGCTCTTTGCTGACAGGGTGGATAAACTGCAATTTAGACGCGTGCAAGCCCAAGCGAGATAAGGGATTTCTCACCGTTGTTCCGTCGGGCTTTTTGCCGTATTTATCGTCGCCGACAACGGGGTTGCCCAGCCATTGCATATGCGCGCGGATTTGATTTTTTCTGCCCGTATCTATCTTCACGCGAAGCAGGGAATACTGCGCCGTTTCCTTGACCACTTCATAATGAGTAATCGCTTTTTGCGCCGTAGGGTCGTTGGTTACGTATACGAGATTGTTTACGTTTTCCTTTAAGTAGGTCGTTACCGTGTCCGCTTTCTTTTCAAAAACTCCTTCCACAACGGCGTAATATTCGCGGGCTTGGACTTGTTCATTCCAGTGCATTTTCAGCATCGAATGGATTTTGATGTTTTTCGCAAACACCAGCACCCCCGAAGTTTCTTTATCAATACGATGCAAAACGAACGCGCGGGCGTTTTTATCCTTGCTTTGCAGGTGGTCGCTCACGTAGCCGTAGGCGCATTCCCTATCCTTATCGCTTTCCACCGACAAAAGCCCCGCAGGCTTGTCCACAGCGATAAAATCGTCGTCCTCGTAAAGAATTTTTATTTGGCTTCTACGGAAGGCGGGCTGCGGCGCGGGCTTTCCCTTAACCGCAGGTCTAATCGACGTTTCTCCGTCCTTTACGGGGCGTTTAGAAAGCTTTATCTCGTCGTCCTTTGCCAGCATAAAATTATATTGCGTGACCACCCTGCCGTTGACCAACACTTGTCTTCGTACCAGCAAGGATTTTACGTTATTGCGCGACGTGTTGCATTTACGAAGTAAAAATTCCAGCAATTCGTCGCTGTGATTTACCTTGTAAATTGCCGTGTATACGGGCGCGCCGTTCACGCGTTCTACGCTTTCCGTTTTTTTATTTGTGCGAGCTTTTGTGCCGCTCGCGTTATGGTGATTGTTCGGTTTTTTTATCATTCAACGCATACCTGCCTATGCCGAATTGCTTTTTGCCGCGCGTATTGAAACGCCGTTGCTTGTATTATAGCACTTGCCGCGGGAGTTTGTCAAGCCGTGCGGCGTAGAAAAACCTGCGAGCAAGCTTTTGCACGCAGGTTTTCGTTTGATGTTATCCGTTATTTTTCCAA
>JAZSGC010000065.1:0-8784 GCA_045532525.1 Candidatus Scatosoma sp. | reverse complement strand
TTCTACCGCAGCTCTATCCGCCGTCGTAAGCGAGTTGACGGGAATTGCGTTAATCAACGCAATCGTTTCTTTCACGTCCGCGTAGTCGGTGTAGATAATTTCTTCTTTTTCCGCCACAGGTCCTGCGTAAATATCCGAAATTTTCCAACCGTCTTGCGCCGCGCCCGTGTCGCCACCGCCTAAGATGTAAACGTACCACTGTCCTTGGGTGTTCAATTGAACGTCCGCATTAGAGATAGTAATCTTCGTCCACTGCTTCGCAGGCATTGTGATATAGTCTTGAGAATCCGTCCAATTGCCGCTTACGTAGCCAGCTAAGTGGAAGGTGTATTCCGTATCCGTAGGATTATACATCCAGAAATAATACTGATCGTAGCCGCTTGGCAATGCGCTTGCCAGCTTGTTCTCCGCCAAAGAGCCGATTGTCTTAGTATCATTGTTATCAATAAACCATTGTTCACGGGAAATATTATAAATTTTACCGTATTCGTTGCTTTCGCCGCTGTCCGTCATATTGCCGAATACCAAAGACGTAACGTTGGACGTTTCCGTTTCCGTTTCATAATAGAACGGCGAAATCTGCCAACCGTCCGCATCGGAATTTTCAAGGTATACGTACCACGTACCCAGCTTATTATCCTGCACGTCGTTGTTGGAAACCACAACCTTTGTCCAAGCCTGCGGCGCAAGAGAAACCTTTGTTTCCCCCGCAATCCAGCCCTTGCCTTCGATTGTGCCTTCTAATTTCAATACTTTTTCTACCGTGAACGGATTGTACATCCAGAAATAATAAGATCCGCTATCGTTAGGCAAGTTAGCCGCCAGTTCATTTTGCTCAAACGTACCTATCGCATTCGTAATGTTATTCGTGATATAATATTCTTCACGGGAAATATTATAAATCTTACCGTGTTCGTTGCTGTCGCCGCTATCCGAAACCGTACCGAACAAATGCGTAGTTTCGGTGGGTAAAATTCCATATTGTACGCCATAGAAATCGCTGATTTCTATCGTATAGCCGGTAGCGGTATACGGTTCGATTCCTTTAATACCGATCGCAAACTCGCCGTTTTCTATGTACAAATCTTCGGGACTAATTTCAAATAAACGGAAGGTTCCCGCATTGCACCAGAAGCCGTCTGCTTGATACGTGTTTTTCCAGTTCGTTCCCCAGCCGTCAACCCCGATGCCATTAGAGAGATAAATATCGCTGCCAAAATCGACAATTCTTGCGTAGAAATAAATTTTCTCATACTTGCTTACGTCGGGGAAGTTGGTGAAAATGATACTAACTTTACCGTCCGCGTTTGCCTTTGCCGTCAATACGTTGCCGTACACGTCGTCCTGTCTGGTCGTCGCCGTACCGCCTATGGTCGACGTATTATTCGGTACGTGCGAAGGTAAAACCGTCCCGTCCGTCGCGTCGTTTTTGTATACGCGGTCGTAACCCTTAACGCTTTCTAATAAGCTTTCCAGTTTGTCGTATCCTTCTACCTTTATTTGGTCAGCATAGGAAAGTGCATTATACGCTTTCTCCGCTTCGTGAATTCTAGCAACCATACCGATACCGCTTGGCATCGCTACGCTGTTAGGCAAGCTTGCAATCAGCTTGTTTACCGTGTCCAAGCCCGAAGAAATAAGCGAAGGTGCTTTTTCGGTTTCGGCAAACGCATAGGAAGGCTTCGCGTCGTTTTTAATCACGGCGTGGTATTTAGAAAGGTTCAAACCGCCGTTGACAACGTCAACCAAATTATTATATTCCGTCGTATTTTCTACAACGATGGGGAAATCCTGCGTACCAAACCAACCGTCCGCGTCACCGTCGCCCGTCGTTACGTACGGCGTATATTCGCCGTTGAAAATTTCGTTTGCGTAGCTTGCGCTTGTCAGCGTTGCCATATTGACAAGGTCATAAAGATTGTTTCTCGCCAAAACGTTGTATTCGGTATAGCGAACTTCGCTGCCGACTTTAATATACGCCACGGCAACGAAATCACGCGTTAAGTTGTTAAAATGTATGCTGGTAATACAACCGTTCGCCTGCGCAAAATCGCCGTCTTGATAAATTTTATTTTTATCAATCGCCCCGCCAAGCTTCTTATTCATACCAAGATAGTCGCCGTTTGCCGCTTCCATCAAATTTTGGGGTGCGATAACGAAGCCCAGCTCCGCGCTGTCGTTTTCTTTTACGAAGGTTGCAATTTCGTTATCCATTTTCACGATAAAGCGCATACCGCCCGTTTTGCTAAATTGCAGCGAAACGCCCCTTTCCATTTCGAAAACGCCCGTTTGCCAAACTTCCGTGCCGCTTGCTTTCGTCGTGATGTTCAGCGACGCGGAAAAGCATACGCCCGCAATAGAAGCCAGCATAAACACTGCCATAAATACCGACAATAAAATTTTTCTAATAAAACTTCTTCTCATTGTCTTGTCTCCTTTACTCCCAGTTTTCGATATCCGACCAGTTGTTGTCGTTCGGATCAGACGCCGTTACGACGTCACAGCCGTCCAGTAAGTAAATTTGAAGCGTTGGAGTTACGTATTGTTCCATTTTTCTTCTCCTTTTCCTTATAAAAATTTATTTTTTCTTTCCTTTAAAAACCGTTATAAGCGCCAACTGATAAACACGGATTGCATATCGCCGTTTGCTTCTTTAAAAATAGAGAAGCCCAGCGCGTTCCAGTCGTCGCGGAATTCCCTACGGAATTGCGTAATGTTGGGATAATTTGCAAAATGCGTACAAAGTACGTACCGAGGAAAAATACTTTCCTTTTTAATTCTGTTGATAAGGCTCTTATATAACGCAGGGTCGGTTGATTTATATTTCGCCACCGACGCATACGCTTGGTCAACGATACGCAGCATTTCTTCAATCAAATGCAAGGGCCAAAAATCAGGCTCGCCGATATCGTCGTAAATCCCGCCCGTAATCGTAGGCACAGTTTCTTCCAGATACGCGCTGTGCGCCTGAATGATATCAAACAGCTTCTTCATCTGCGGCGCAGCTTCCAAATAATAGTTATTAAAATAGCTGTTGATTACCTTATCGTAATCGGCGTTGACGTCAAACTGGAATTTCGCGTCGATATAATCCTTCAAATCGGTAAACGCCGTCGACTGATTACGCTCCTGCGCCTGCGTCCATATGTATTTTACGCCGCTTTCGCGCATATAACGATAGGTTTCGGGAACGACGCTCCACGTATTATAAGGATACATATAGTACGAGAAATTCGTTCCGTATATCCACACGTATACGTTATCGCTCACCGTGTACCAAAGCGATACGTTTTGCGCATAACTCTTGTTAATTTCATCGTAGAAAGAATGAGTGAATTTCGAATAGATGGGGGCCAGCCAAGGATACACGTGCTCGTCGCATTCCAAGTACACGTAGTTACCTTCCGCGTCCCTTTCGTACACGTAATTACCGCTTTCGTCCTTGATAAACGCGCCGTTCTCATCTCGCGCATAACGCTTTAACCGCATATATTGCCCGTTTTCATCCGTAAGCGGTTCACCCCAAATGACGTTGCCGTTTTCCACACGCTTTTCGCGTTCTACGGGCGCGGGTTCCGCGTCGTGATAGGCGAAGAAGGTCAAATTCATCACCCTGCCGGGCTCGTTTTCATTGATATGCGCTTGCACCAAACGATTTAAATCGTTCATAAAGTAGATGCAAGTCGCCGCGGGCGTACCGTACAAATCCTTGTATTCCGAGCACGTTTCGCAGGTACAGGAATCTTGTCCCGTGCCGTCCATTGCCGTAAACGAAATATTTTCCAGCGTGGGACATTCCTGCATACGCGTTTTCACCACTTCAAATACCGTTTTTACCAGCAAATCATATTCTTTTTGATTGCCGTGCGCCGTATAGCACGCTTGCAATCTGTCCGCTCTATACCAGTCGGGGTGTTCTTCCGCGTATTGCTCGACGGGTATATAGTACAACGTATTGTGCATATCCCAACCGTTTACGGGAATCCAAATATCCGTATGCTTGTGCATACCCGTGCCGTACACTTCAATGCTCGTCGTATAGTTTTGAATTTGCCGATAGTCAAAGTCCGGTCTTTCCACAATGTCCATCTTGGGCATCGTTTTTCCGTCCTTAGAATATACCACGCAGTCTTCGGTAATCATATCGTAGCCAAGCACTTCGCGCAAGAACGCAAGCCCGCCCATGCGGTAACCGTCGCTGCCGTTGGCTTGGATAAACACGACGTTGCCTTTCGTTTTTATGTAATAGCCCGTCGAACCGATGTCGTCGGTGGGTACGCTCAACCCCATTTCCGTATACAAATCATTGAAGCCGTATACGATGGCGTAATCGTTTTCCGTCAAATTTACAGGCTTTTCCGTGGAATAGGGCATATTCGCGCCCGTCGCATTAAGGACCTGTTCACGAATGAAATTTACCGATTTCATCACCGCGCTTTGCAGCTTGGGGTTGGATAAATCCGCATATACCGTGTACTTCGTTTCTCCGTTCACCGCAAAGGGTACGTTGCTTTTTGAAACGTTGACCTTGTGCAGCGTGCCTTCCACGTAGTGGATAACGTTATCGTCCTTCACTACGGTTTTTCTATTGTCGCCCGCGCAAGAGAATGCGGAAAGGGCAAATACGGCGCTAAGTAAAATTAAACCGATTTTCTTTATCGTTTTCATACTTTATTCTCCTTATTTCACCGTAACGCTCTTTTCAAACGTCGTCAAGTTGCCCATCTCGTCGTATACGAAAATTTGCACCTTGTACACACCTGCGTACTGACAACGTATCGCGTTTTCTTTACCGTATAAGTAAACAGGAAGGCCTTTGGGGTTGGTGATGACCGTCATTACGGTCAAATCCTTTGCCGCCGTGAAATTATCCGAAAGCTTATATTCGGGAATCACTAGCAAGTCCCCCACCTTTAAGTTGGTTTTAAAACTGCCCTTAAAGGTAATTTTCGGCGGTTCGCCGTCCACAACGCTTATCAAGTACTTAAACGGCTCGGCGTTGGTAAATTTCCACCCGTATGCTTCGGTAACGGTAACGTCTACCAAATACTCTCCGTACGTCGCCAGTTTAATTCGATAATCCTTGGTCGCGTCTACGTCCTTCAACAATATGCCGTCCACGCTCTTTATTACCCTGCCGTCGGGTGCGTACACCGTCAACAACGCTTGTACGTTGGGGGATAACAAATCCCCTGCCATTACGCCCTTTACGATATAGACGCTGCCTTTAAACGCGTTGGTTATCGGCTGTGTTCCGTCCGCCAACGAAACAAACGGACTTGCGTTATCCTGCTTGCCGCTAACGGAAATGCCGCAAATTTCCTGCAAGAACAACGACGCTCCCGCTTCTACGTTATACATTTCCACGTCGAAAATAATTTTACCGGACGGGAACCCGTTAAACGGCTCTTCGTTTTCCGTTTTGCTTATGCGCAACGAAGCCGTGTCCGCCGTAATCACACCGTTTGCATAGCTCAACGTATATCCCACGGACAAAGCGCCGTCAAAGTCAAACGCCAAGGCCGCCGAAACGTCGCCCACCGTCACTATCGTTTGTTCTTCTTGCTTCGTTAATACTACCTTGACGGAAATGCTTGCGTTTTCGCTGTCCGTCAGCGTAACGGCAAGCTGGGAAAACTTGGAAAGGTTGGGCATCGTAGCAAATTTCAAACTGAAAAAGTTTGCCATTTGCGGATTGATAAAGGTAGCCTTTACGGCGTCTGCCGCTTGGTTAGCCGTCATCGTTAAGCCTGTCGTTTCACCAAGCTTCACTTGGTTTGTAATCGTCAAATCCGATTGCGTATAGAAATATTTTTCCACGTACACCACGTCACGGTATCTTTCCACCGCGCCGGGAATTCTTTCCGTGCCGAACACAACGCGCACGGGGATTTCCTGCGTATTAAGAACTGCCCCGTCACAAGCGTAGGAAATCTTTACCTTATGCCCGTCCGTTTCCACGCTGGGAACAAAAACTTCGCCTGCGTTATAGGTCGCCGTATGCTCGCCATATTCTACGATAACCGAACAAAGCTTTTCCACCTTTTTGCCCGACGTATAATCATACGCGTACAAAATAGGCAACGTATATGCCGCGTCCGAAATATATGCCGCGGGCAGCTTCGGCTCTGCCGTGATAATCGGCTTATCGCTGATTTCCGCTGTGATGGGGCAAACCGTAACCGCCAAGTTACCAACGTAGTCCATTGCCATACAGGTCAAGGTCCATTCGCCCGCTTCTTCCAAGCAAAACTGTCCGTCGATAATCTCGCAGGTCTTCTTGCCTTTTCTCAATTCGTAGGTTACCGTCTTATCGCCGCTGCCGCCCGTCATCTCTACGTTAGGGAGCGTTTGCACCTTGCCGACAACCATTTTCGTAGGATACGCTTTATCCGCCGAAATCGTTAACGTGTCCACGCTCAATTTCGCGCGCACCCATAAAATTTCGCGCGCGATATTGCCGCTGTAATCGGAGGCTTCGTACACGATGGCGTACGCGCCCACGTTTTTCACGGCAAAGCGGCCGTTGGCTACGTCCACCATTTTTTGTTCCGCCGCGCCGTAGTTATACCATACCGTCGCTTGCGTTTTGCAAGCACCGTTTACCAAATCCATCGCGCTCGCTTGGGGTACGGGATAGGTCTTTCCCACCACCGCAACGGGCATTTCCTTATAGCTGTTGTCCACCGTAATGACGGGGGCTTCTTCATCGATAAAGTTTTGCGCTTCTAACGCCACGCCCAAAATACTGGTGAAACAAATATTCGCCGTCGCGTTGTTATAATTCAACGCGCTAATGGTCAATTTCGCTTTCCCGCTGGGGAAACCCGACCAAGCGGAAGTATAGTAATTGCCGTCGTCCAAGTCGGAAATGATTTTACCGCCCGCCCAAGCTTGATTGCTCTTTGCGTCGTAGCTGATACAAAAAGTTTTCGCGTCGGGCGCAGCGTCCTTCGGCGGTTGCGCGCCCCAATACAAGCCCGTGTCCTTTGCGATAAAGCTATGCGGCACCATACAGCCCAAGTTACTCCCCACGTGTAATTTACCTACGTATTCCAAACCGCAATGCACCTGTCCGTTGCCCGCCGCCGTAAAATAGGTAAGCCCGTACGCGTTGCTGTCATCGTGGAAATTGCCGTGGTAAACAAGCTGTACGGACGGGTCTTCCACGTCCGTAAATGTGAACACCATCTTCGTAAAGTCCGCCGAACCTTGCACGCTAGGCACGATAAAGCCTTCTAAAAGCTTGGTTGCCATCGTCAGTTGATTCATTTCAAAAATATGGTCGAATGAAAGCGAGTCGCCGTTGGCAATCCTTACCATTAACCCCATAGAATCCGCGCCAAAATCCGTACAATGCTCGTACGAAATCGAAGTTTTATCGTTTTCGTAAGAAGCCAGCCTACCGTATACGGTAAAGGCATATTCCTTGGTGTACGCCTTATCGGCAATCGTAGCGATATACCGAAGCGCGTACTTCCCGCTTTGATTCAGCGTAACGTCCGTATCGTTGGTTTCCGAGCCGTCGGGGAATTGCAAAGACGCTGTTCCCTTTACGCTTTCTCCGTTTCTTGTAAACGTACAATCGGGAATGGCGAATTCGTCGCCGAACGCATATTCTTCTTGAATTTCCTTTGACGTTTCCACTTGTATTTGCGCGTTGGCACGCGGCGCGTTAGCGCGACCCAGCCCAAGCGTTCCGACGAAGATGAGCAGTCCGCTCAACGCCGCCAAACAAGCGGTAAGCAAAGAAAATTTATTTTTTGATGTCGATTTGCTCATTGTTTTCTCCAAATGCAAAATTTAACCCTTCAAGCCGCCTACCGATAAGTTCCCCATCAGCCGTTTACTGAATACGGAGAAGAAAATGATGACGGGTACGACGATTAGCAATACCGTCGTCATAATATAAGGAGTTTCATCTAAAGCGTCGTTGGCGATTTCCTGCCCCTGACTTTGCTGATACAGCGCCAACGAAATCGTCTTGTGTGCAGGAAGATATAAGTTGGGGATAAGATAATCGTTCCAGTATTCGATAAAAATAATCAAAAAGATAGAAAGGAAGGTGTTTTTGACAAGGGGCAGAGCCACAACGCACATAATTTGCATATCGTTCGCCCCATCGATTTTCGCCGCCTCATAATATCCTGCGGGCATTGATTTGAACACCGAGTAAAACACCAAGAAATACATCCCCAAGAAGTTGGAACGCATCAACCACATACCCCAAATGTGATTGTAGATTTTTAAATCCATCGCCAGCTGCATTTCCGCCGCCTGACTGCCTACGATGGGAATAATCATTGTAACGATGACCACGCTGTATACGACCTTGGAAAACCAGTTATCGTATCTTGCGCAAAGATATGCCACCACGCAGGTGACCACCACCTTCGCCAACGAACAGCCTACCGCATAAAGTATAGTGTTGCCCGCCATACCCAAAAGGGTATCGTCCGCAAAGCCTTTATTGACCAACGCGATGTTGGAAAAGAGCTTGAATTTCTTCGGCCAGCCGAGAATGTTGTCGGGATACAGCCTTGGCATATCCGAAGAATAGTCCCCGTCGTACGCCTTGCTTGCGGTGATGATTACCCAGTAAAACATCATCAGCATTATCAGTACGTATAGAATCAAAATTGCCAACAAGCCTATCGTCAAAGGGGTAAGCTTGTTTTTTGTTGCGCCTACTTTACCGTTTTTCATCTTATGCACCCCCTTAGTCTTCCGACGGCCCGAATTTTTCCAGGCAATACTTCACAAGGAAGGTAAGCGGCACGGCTA
>JAZSGC010000024.1:0-3468 GCA_045532525.1 Candidatus Scatosoma sp. | reverse complement strand
ACGCCGTATTGCGCAACGGTTTCTTTATAAAATGGAACGGTGCAAGACGCAAGCAAGACAAGACGCCGCGAGAACTTCGCAGGGAGCGTACATAGACGTACGTAACCAAGAAGCGCGGAGCGGCAACGCCGTATTGCGCAGCGGTTTCTCCGTTCCGCTTTAATTCTTTTCGATGTGCGTCGCCTTATCAATATACAACACACCGTCTAAATGGTCCAGCTCGTGGCAAATAGCGCGGGCAAAAAAGCCTTTGGCTTTGATAATATGCTTTTCCCCAAAACGGTCTTGATAAGAAAGGGTGAGCTTCATCGGTCGGGAAACGATACCGCTCTTACCGCGGACGGAAAGACAGCCTTCCCAGCCCGTTTGCTCTCCTTTTTGTTGGATAATCACGGGGTTGATGAATTCAAAATAGCCTTCGTCCACGTCCACCACGGCAAGCCGAAGCAACAGCCCGACCTGCGGTGCGGCAAGGCCTGCGCCCTGTTCCTTTTTTACCGTATCCTTCATATCTTCCAAAAGCGCGTGCAGCTTCTCGTCGAAGCTTTCCACGGGAAAACATTTTTGTCTTAAAACGTCGTCGCCTACTTGTACTACGTTACGAATCGCCATAGTATTTTCACTCCTAATTGTCGTTCTCTATGAAAGGTTTATCTTTTTGTGATTTTTGTCAACTCAAATTTGCAGGATTTTCTTCTACGGAAACGAGTATCCCCCGTCCCTGCACGTCGGCGCAAGCCGCATAAATTTCGGCAAGGATAGACGGATCGGATAAACGCATCAGCACCTGATAGCGGTACTTGTTTTGTATCCGCTTAATCGGGGCGCGCATCTTATCGAAGAATAAAAACTTCTCCGCGTTCCGCTCGTAAATTTCTTTCAAAGCGTAATACACTTCCCGCAACGCTTCCAAAGCCTTTTTATCGTCTTCCCCCGAAATCAGCACCCGCACAATTTTAGAAAAGGGCGGGAACGCCATCGCACTGCGCAAGGAAATCTCATTTTCGTAAAACCCTTCGTAGTCGTACGAAGTGGCAAAGCGCAACACTTCGTTTTCGGGGTCAAAGGTCTGCAAAACCACCTTGCCCTTTTCGTCCGCTCTCCCGCTTCTGCCCGCCACCTGCGTCAAAAGCTGGAAGGTGCGCTCGCCGCTGCGATAATCGGAAAAATGCAGGCTCATATCCGCGTCCAAAATTCCCACCAGCGTAACCGCGGGAAAATCGTGACCCTTGGCAATCATTTGCGTGCCGACGAGTATGTCCGCTTTCTTTTCCGAAAAGGCTTTCAAAATTTTGTAATGCCCTTCCTTGCCGCTCGTCGTATCGTTGTCCATACGCAAGATACGCGCGGCAGGATAGAGCTTTTGTAAATCGGAAACCACTCTTTGCGTGCCCGTTCCCGCATACGAAAGCTTGACGCCGCCGCAATCGGGACAAGCGGAAAGCATTCCGTATTTCATACCGCAATAGTGGCATTTTAAACAGTTTTCTTCCCTGTGATAGGTCAACGAAACGTCGCAAGCTTCACACTTGGCTACGTAGCCGCATTCCTTGCAAATCACCGTTTGCGAATAGCCGCGGCGGTTTAAAAAGAGAATGGCTTGTTTGTCTGCCGCCAAACACTTTTCAATTTCTTCCTTTAACACCGACGAGAATGCGGAATTGTTCCCCTTGCGTACTTCGCGGCGCATATCCGCAATCAGCACTTCGGGCAAGGGCCGCTTGTTGATTCTCTTTTCCAAACGGATAAGGGAAAACTCCCCTTCCTTGGCTCTTTTATACGTTTCCACCGACGGCGTCGCGCTGCCAAGCACCAGTTTGCAGCCGTTGCGTTTGGCACGGAGCAACGCTACGTCAAAGGTGTTATATCGTGGCGCGGATTCGCTGGAATAGCTGGAATCGTGTTCTTCGTCGATGATGATAACGCCCAAATTTTCCATAGGCGCAAAAATTGCGCTGCGCGCACCGATAGCGATTTTCGCTTCGCCCGTTCTCAGCCGCCACCATTCGTCAAAGCGTTCGCCCGCGGAAAGTCCGCTGTGCAAAATCGCCGCGTTCTTCCCAAACCGTGCGCGGAGCTGAGAAAGCATTTGCGGCGTTAACGAAATTTCAGGCACGAGAAAAATAGAGCTTTCCCCACGCTGCAAACACCCTGCAATCAAGGTAAGGTAAATTTCCGTTTTACCGCTCCCCGTTACGCCGTGTATAAGCTGTACCGTGCGACTATCTTCCGCTATCGTTTTCACCGCGCGTTCTTGGTCGGGCGTCAAAACGCGCTCCACCTTTTCCGCCGTCACCGATTTATACGGATCGCGCTGGATTTGTTCCTTGGTGATTTGCGCGTAACCCTTTTTTGCCAAAGCGGCAACCCCCGCGGGAAAAAGATTGTTTAAATACGCGCATTCCGTTTTTCCGTGCTTTGCAAGATATTCCGCCGCCCCGATTTGGTTTTTGGCGGATTTTGCAAGCTTGATTTCCGCAAGCGGTAGCGTAAGCTGCGCGTAGTTCTTCGTCAGCTCCCTGACCTTGCCCGTACGCATTTCGGCAGGCAAAAACAACCGAAGCGTCAATGCCTTGGGCACACGGTAGCGCGCCGCAAGCTTTTCCGCCAACGCCAAGCACTCGCCGTTGAGCGCAGGCAACTCGTCCGCGGTAGGCAAAATCCTTTTCAGCTTTTCCAAGGGATAGTCGGAGCTTTCTTTTAAGCGCATCACAAAGCCCGTCACCGTCTTCCCGCCAAAGGGCGCGCGAACGCGGCTGCCGACGATGGTATTTTCGTCGCAGAGATAATCGAATATTCTATCCGTTTCGCTCGCCGCAATATCGACGATAACTTCCGCTATCATAGAAAAGCTCCTTTGCTTGATACACCTTGACAATTTCGCAAACCGTAACTTTACCGCTTGGCTACACCGAGAAAAATAGCCCCGGCGATCCGAGGCGTTTTTTCAAGCGTTAGTCTTTTGCAATGACGACTTTTCCGTCCGCAATATCCTTGCAGGCAGACAACAATTCTTTGTCCTTGCCCGTAGAATCGTGTACGCCGAGATTGCGCTCCGTTTCAATGATTTGGCGCGCGCGTTTCGCAGCGATAGCGCAAAGCGCATAGCGGCTGATGGGTTCTTCTTCCGTACCCAGTTTTCTGATCATTACGTCAACAGAAGGTTCGTTAATCATATTTTTTTCACTCCTTTACCGTGTTTTTTATTATTTTTGCCGACTTATTCGCCGTCGATGATTTGGCAAAGCTCCGCAATCGCTCTTTCCAAATCGTCGTTGACGATGATATGGTCGTATTGATCCTTGTGCGAAAGTTCGTATTCCATTCTCGCAAGTCTGCCCTGAATTTGCTCTTCCGTTTCCGAGCCCCTGCCCGACAAACGGCGTTTCAGCTCGTCCACCGACGGGGGAACTACCATAACGAGTACGCATTCGGGAAAGCTCTTTTTAGCGTTCAGCGCGCCCACGA
>JAZSGC010000006.1:0-7885 GCA_045532525.1 Candidatus Scatosoma sp. | reverse complement strand
ACAAAAATCTCTTGCGATTTTGATAACGAAACGGGGGTAGCCGTTACGGAAGCGATGTGGTCGTACGTGCAAAACAAAGGCTTTAAAGCGGACGCCAACGATTCGAAGATTACGGCAGGCTTTAACGACGGTAGCATTATTGCCGCAGTTTCAGGGATATGGAACAGAAGCACGATAGAAGGCTATTTAAAGGACAATTTTGCCGCCGCGAAACTGCCCACGTATACCTTAAATAAAGGGTTGGCTACGGAAGAACAGGTGCAGCTTGTTTCCTTTGCAGGGTATAAGCTGATGGGGGTAAATAACTACTCGAAGCATAAAACGGACGCTTTGGATTTTGCAGAGTTTTATACGAATAAGGAAAACCAAATCAAGCACTATGAAGCGCGCGGCTTTGTGCCGACGGATACGGAAGCGCGTCAGGACGAAAAAATTCAGTCGGATGTTTGTGCAAAGGCAATTACCGAACAGTTAAAATTCAGTAAAACGCAAATCAATGTGCCGTCTACGATGTGGGTGCCTATGGAAGGGCTTGGCTCGGCGATGATTACGGGCGCGCAAAGCGGCTCGTTTGATTTACGGGCGCAGCTGAAAGCGTGTGTGGACTCCATCAAGAAAACGACGGCAAAACAAAACGGCAATAGCAATATGTAAGGTAAAGCGGGGGGAAGAGTGAAAAAGAAAAGGATAAAGAAAAGGGCGGGTATCCATCCGCTGAAAACTTTGTTGACGGCATTAAAGGGCAGTTCTATTTTCACTCGTATCTCCTTTGCCGTTATGGGTTTTGGGCAAATTGCGCGCGGACAAATTGTGAAAGGTATTCTATATATGGCAACGCAAGCGTCGTTTATCGTGTATATGATATTCCTGGGCGGGGGGCATCTTGGACGTTTGTTTTCAGGGGATCTCGGCACGCGCCTTGCGGGCGAACAATGGAACGAAGACTTGCAAATGTTTGAAAAAATCAGGGGCGACAACAGCTTTTTGATTTTGCTCTACGGCGTTGCAAGCGTGGTGATATTTTTGCTGTTTACCTGCGTATGGATAAGCAACGTAAGGGGAAATTACGAAAACGATTTACGCATAAGCAAAGGGGAAGCGCTGCCGAAATTTAAGCAGGACGTCCACGCGCTGTTAAACGAACGGTTTTATATGCCCTTGCTTGCGTTGCCGTTGCTTGGACTGTTGATATTTACCGTACTGCCGCTCGTCTTTATGGTGCTGATTGCTTTTACCAACTACGACTACGCGCATATGCCGCCGGGGAAGCTGTTCGACTGGGTAGGCTTTAAAAACTTCAAAACGATGTTTTCGCTCTCGCAAGGGACTACGGGGTTTGCGTTCGTCTTTTTACGCGTTTTGGTATGGACGTTTGTGTGGGCATTTTTCGCTACGTTCACCAACTATTTCTTAGGGATTATTATAGCATTGCTTATCCAAAAGAAGGGGATAAAGTTGAAAGCATTATGGAGAACGTTGTTCGTTGTTGCGATTGCCGTTCCGCAGTTCGTTACGTTGCTACTGATGCAAAAGATACTCGACGGGGACGGGATACTCAATAAAATACTCGGCACAAATATCCTATGGCTAACCGACCAGCGGAATTTGGCGTTATTGCCAAGGATAGTCATCATTTTGGTCAACATTTGGTTGGGCGTGCCGTATACGCTGTTGATGTGTTCGGGAATTTTAATGAATATTCCCGCCGACTATTACGAAGCCGCGCGGATAGACGGCGCAAACCCCGTGAGAATTTTCTTTGCGATCACGTTGCCGTATATGCTGCACATTACCACACCCTATTTAATTACGCAGTTTGTGGGAAATATCAATAACTTCAACGTAATTTGGCTATTGACGGGCGGCGGACCTGTGGATAATTTATACTATGGCGGCGGTTCTCAGGCGCAATCTACCGACCTTTTGGTTACGTGGCTGTATCGTTTGACAACCGACCAAAATCCCAAGTACAACGTTGCTTCCGTAATCGGGATTGTTATTTTCGTAATTTCCGCCGTACTATCGCTGATCACGTTCAACCGTACTTCGGCTGCGAGAAACGAGGAGGCATTTCAATGAAAAACGTACTGCTAAAAGGCTGGCGTAAGCTTTCGGACGCGCTCATTTACGTTCTGCTTGCTATGCTGGGGATTTTATGGGTATTGCCTATTTTTTACTTGGTATACACCGCGTTTCGCGTTACGCCGTCCACGGGGATTATCAATACGCTTTTTCCCAAGGATTTACAGTTGGGGTTGGGGAATTTCACAAGGCTTTTTCAAGAAACGATGTTTTCACAATGGCTGTTGAACACTATTATCGTCGCCGCCTCGTCTTGTGCGTTGACAACCCTGTTTATCTTGATGGTCAGCTATGCGTTTTCAAGGCTTCGCTTCAAGCTTCGTAAGCCTTTGATGAACGTTTTATTAGTGCTGGGTATGTTCCCCGGGTTTATGAGTATGATTGCCGTATATTTCATATTAAAGGCAATGGGCTTGACAAATTCGCTGTTTGCCTTGATACTCGTTTATTCGGGTGGCGCGGCGCTATCCTATTATATATGTAAAGGCTTTTTTGATACCGTTCCCAAGGCGATGGAAGAAGCGGCGATACTCGATGGGGCAAGTCAGCCCGTGATTTTCGTCCGCATCATTTTGCCTATGGCAAAACCGATTATCGTATACACGGTGCTCACTTCCTTTATTTCGCCTTGGTGTGATTTCATTTTTGTGAATACCATTATCAGCGAACGGGAAAAATATACCGTTTCCTTAGGCTTGTATAAAATGATCAATGCGGAAAAGAACAGCTTTAACGACAATTTTACTACCTTTTGCGCAGGCTCGTTTGTGGTGGGCGTGATTATCGTCAGCCTATTTATGAGTATGCAAAAGTACTACGTCGAAGGGGTCACCAGCGGCGCGGTAAAAGGGTAAAAAGGCGCAAGAAAACTCCACCTGCGCGGTGGAGTTTTTGCATTATTTATTTTTGATGAGTAGTCTTTCTGCCAAAGCGACCAGCGCATACATACCTGCCGCAAGCACGCAAAGGATAAACACCGCGCTCATTACAAGGTCAAGCTTAAATACCTGACCGCCGTATACGATGAGATAACCGATGCCCGCCTTAGAAACGATGTATTCGCCCATAATCGACCCTATCCAAGCCATACCGACGTTAATTTTCAGCATAGAAATGAAGTTGGGCAAGGACGAAGGAATAACAAGCTTTGTCAGGACTTGCAGCTTGGTTGCACCCATCGATTGTAAAAGCAAAAGCTTGCTTTTTTCCGTTGCCATAAATCCGCTCAGCATATTCAAGATCGCTACGATCAAGCCGATCAGCACGGTCATAAACACGATGGCTTCGCTGCCCGTTCCGCACCAAATGATAATCAGCGGACCTAACGCAATTTTCGGCAAGGCGTTCAGCACGACGAAGTAAGGCTCGGAAATTCTACGTACGGCTTCGCTCCACCAAAGCAGCAAGGCGATGGCGTAGCCGAGAACGACGGCGATAACAAAACCGACCAGCGTTTCCCAAAGCGTAGTGCCAACGTGGTGAAAAAGCGAACCGCTTTTATATAAATCCGCAATCGTTTTTGCGATACGCGAAGGAGAGCTAGTGATAAAGGGGTTTACCCACGCAAGCTGCGCGGATATTTCCCAAATGCTTAAAAATAGAATAAGTACGGCGCAGCGTATCACGTTGACCGTGACGCTCTTTTTGCGTACGCCGCGAAGATAGAGCATATGCTCACGGGAAATTTCCATTGTTTTTTTCATTGGTTAAGCTCCTTCCAAAGTATTTCAAACCAGCGCGAAAATTCTTGATTTTCCCTGCGTTTTAGCGGTTCGTTTTCGGCAAACTGTAAAGCGTGCTCGGAGATAATTTTCGCGGGGCGGCGGGAGAGTACGAAAATTTTATCCGCCACCGAAATGGCTTCGCTGATGTCGTGGGTGATCAGCAAAGCGGTTTTCTTTTCGTTTCGGATAATTTTATATACGTCGTCGCAAACGGAAAGTCGGGTTTGGTAATCAAGCGCGGAAAAAGGCTCGTCAAGCAATAATACGTCGGGATTTACCGCAAGCGTACGAATGAGCGCCGCGCGCTGACGCATACCGCCTGAAAGGGCGGATGGATAGCTTTTTAAAAACTGTTTTAATCCGTATTTTTCCGCAAGGGCAACGGCTCTGGCGCGATTTTCTTCCGTGTTAGCGCGCTTGATTTCCAAAGGCAAAAAGATGTTTTTTTCAATGGTGCGCCACGGAAAAAGCTCGTCTTTTTGTAGCATATACCCAAGCGATACGTCGATTGCGGAAACCTTGCCCTTGGTGGGGGAAAGTAATCCCGCAGCCAAGGAAAGTATGGTGGTTTTTCCGCAACCCGACGGACCGATGATGGCGACGAACTCGCCTTCGTGAACGGAGAAAGTAACCCCTTGCAAGGCTATCGTTTCCCCTTGCTTACTGTGATAGTGCATCGAAACGTTATCGAAACGTAAAACTTCTTTCATTTGCGTAAATCCTTACCGTGTATTTTTTTGCTTATCCGTTGTAAATCTCTCCGTAAACCTTTTGCGCATAGGAGTTGTTTACCAATTTATTCATTTGCACCCGTTTTTCCAGCTCTCCCGCATTGTCAATAATGTCTTGCAAACGGTTGAAGCTGTCTTCGGTCATCGTAAGCTCCGTACGCCAAGCGTCGATGGCTTTGTATCTTTGCACGGACGCGGCAAGCGAAGATTCGCTAATACCTTCAAAATACTTCGTTAAATAGGGCGCAACGTCTTCGGGAGCGCTTTCGTTAACGAATTTTACCGCTTTGGTCACAGCGCGTAAAAATCCTTCCGCCGAAGCGGTGTTTTTCTTCAACCAAGACTTCTTCGCCATAAAGCAGGTGTAGGGGACTTCACCAGAAGCTTCGCCAACGGAAGCGACTACGTAGCCCTTGCCAGCCGCTTCGTATTCATAGGCAACGGGGTCGAACATCGTGCAATAATCGGCGGTTCCCGCTTCAAAAGCGCTGGTCATCAGGTTGAACGCTACGTCGTAGTTCAAGGTTAAATCCTTGCCGTCAAATAAGTTGTTTTGTTTTAATACGTATTCAAAGGTCATTGCGGGCACGCCGCCTTTTCTGCCAGCCAAAATTTCCTTGCCTTTTAAGTCGGACCACTGAAAGTTAGGTTCGGGTTTTCTGGATACCAAAAACGAACCGTCGCGTTTGGTAAGCTGCCCAAACACGGTGGGTACGTCCGTCGAGCCGCCGATAAGTACGTACAGCGCGGCTTCGGGACCGCAAAAGCCTACGTCGGCGTCACCGGAAAGTACGGCAGCCATTACGTTATCCGCGCCGCCGCCGTTGGTCAGGTCAATTTTGATTTTTTCTTCCTTAAAATACCCTAATGCGTCCGCAAGATATAAGGGCGCGTAAAAAACGGAGTGTGTAACTTCGTTTACCTGTATCGTTTTCAATCCGTCCTTATTCTCATTTTTACAGGCGGGAAAAGCGAGCAGGGCGGTGAATGCGGCAAGCGCCGCGCAAATGGATTTGAGAAAATTTTTCATAAATTACTCCGAATAAAAATTTTTTTAGAATAATATATTATATGAATGCCGATTTATAATTGACAATTTAAAAACAAAGTACTATAATAAATAGGCTACGCTAAAATAGATAGGTGCGCCCTTTTGAAAAAAAGCGTGGTGTTCTAAGCAAAAATAAGAAACCGAAAAGGGGTTTTATCAATATGGATATGCAAAAGACGTACAATCCCAAAGAGTTCGAGGACAGAATTTACGCCGAATGGGAGCAGTCGGGTAAATTCCGCGCGGAAGTAGACGAAAGTAAGGTTCCGTTTACCATTATGATGCCGCCCCCCAATATCACGGGGCAGCTGCATATGGGGCACGCGATGGACGCAACGATGCAGGATACGCTTATTCGGTTTAAGCGTATGCAAGGCTATTCGGCTTTGTGGCTGCCGGGCTGTGACCACGCTTCTATCGCAACGGAAGTAAAAATCGTGGAAAAAATGAAGCAAGACGGCTTAACGAAGGCTGACCTGGGCAGAGACGGATTTTTAAAGCGCGCTTGGGAATGGAAAGAACAGTACGGCAACCGTATTATGTTGCAGCAACGTAAGATGGGTACGTCTTGCGACTGGTCCAGACAGGCATTCACGCTGGACGATAAATGCTCTCGCGCGGTTCGTGAAGTATTCGTGAACTTATACGAAAAGGGCTTAATTTATCAAGGCGATAGAATTATCAACTGGTGTCCTTGCTGTAAAACGGCGCTTTCCGACGCGGAAGTAGAATACGCGGAAGAAGGCGGACATTTTTGGCATTTGCGCTATCCCGCGACGGATGGTAGCGCGGAGGTTATCGTAGCGACAACGCGTCCCGAAACGATGTTGGGGGATACGGCGGTAGCTGTACATCCCGACGACGAAAGATATAAGGAACTCGTTGGTAAAACGCTGAAATTGCCTTTGGTGGACAGAGAAATCCCTGTAGTTGCCGACGATTACGTAGACCCTACGTTTGGGACGGGCTGCGTGAAGATTACGCCCGCGCACGACCCTAACGACTTTGAAGTGGGTAAACGCCATAATTTGCCTATCATTCGCGTAATGAACGACGACGGCTCGATGAATGCGTTGGCGGGCAAATATCAAGGCTTGGACAGATACGAAGCAAGAAAGCAAATCGTAGCGGATTTAGACGCGCTTGGCAATCTTGTTAAAATTGAAGCGCACACGCATAACGTGGGGCATTGCTATCGTTGCAATTCTACGGTTGAACCCATCGTTTCCAAGCAATGGTTCGTGAAGATGGAACCGCTCGCAAAGCCCGCAATTCAAGCGGTTATGAAGAATAAAACCCGTTTTGTACCCGAACGTTTTTCTAAGATTTATTATAACTGGATGGAAAACGTGCGCGACTGGTGTATTTCCCGTCAGCTTTGGTGGGGGCATCGTATTCCCGTATGGTATTGTAAGGATTGCGGCGAAGTCATTTGTGCAAAGGAAGACCCGACCGTTTGTCCCGTTTGCGGCAGCGCGCATTTACGCCAAGACGAAGACGTTTTGGATACTTGGTTTTCGTCCGCGCTTTGGCCGTTCTCTACGCTCGGTTTCCCTGAAATGACGGAAGATTATAAGTATTTTTATCCTACCGACGTACTCGTTACGGGCTACGATATCATTTTCTTCTGGGTATCTAGAATGATTTTCTCGGGGATTGAGCATACGGGCAAGGTACCTTTCCGCGACGTGCTTATTCACGGCATCGTGCGCGACGAACAGGGTAGAAAGATGAGTAAATCGCTCGGCAACGGAATCGACCCGTTAGAGGTTATTGATAAATATGGCGCGGATTCCTTGCGCTTGTCCTTGCTTCGCGGCGTTGCGCCCGGGAATGACACCCGTTATTCCGACGCGAAAGTAGAAGCTTGCCGCAACTTTATCAACAAGCTTTGGAATGCGGCGCGTTTCGTGCTGATGAACGTGGAAGGAAAGAAGATTTCTTCGATTTCCGAGGTGAAGCTTGCACCTGCGGATAAGTGGATTATTTCTAAGCTGCAAAGCTGTATCCGTGAAGTGACTACCAACTTAAACAAATACGAGCTTGGCGTTGCGGCGGACATCGTCACCGACTTCGTTTGGGATGATTTCTGCGACTGGTATATTGAACTTTCCAAGCCCGCGTTGTACGGTGAGGACGAAAATAGAAAATCCGACGTATTGTCCGTGCTTTGCTACGTTTTAGAAAACGCGTTGAAGCTGTTGCATCCGTTCATTCCGTTCGTTACGGAAGAAATCTATGCAAACCTGCCCAACACGCAGGGCAGTATTATGGTTGCGGAATTCCCGCGCTATAAC
>JAZSGC010000128.1:0-12927 GCA_045532525.1 Candidatus Scatosoma sp. | reverse complement strand
ACAAACTCAATGGCTTGGCTTTTGCCGCTCTGTTCCACCTTGGGCGCAACCACAGTCACTTCGCCGTATTTCTTTGCCCATTCCGCAAGCAACCGAATGCCCAGCGTATCAATACCGTCGTCGTTCGTAATCAAAATTCTCATAACCAACCCTCGTGCGTTTCTTTGTATTCCTTTAACAGTTTATCCGCTTCTTTCAGCAATTTGTTCATTTCCTTGCGCGAATACACGGTAGCCCCCGCCGCGCAAGCGTGTCCGCCGCCGTTATAACGCTCTGCAAGCTCGCTAACGGTAACGAAACGCGAACGCAACCGCACGCGGATAGACCCGTCGCCCGTTTCGATAAACGCAATCCAAATCAGCGAATTTTTAATCGTTTCCATATACGAAACCACCGAGCTTGCCTGTTCGTTACTCAGCCCAAATTTTTCTTTCATTGCGCTGTCCACAAACACCGAAGCCACGCCGTTTGCGCTGATTTTTATCTTTTTATATACGTAGCCTTCAAATTTCAGGCTGTCAAAATCCTTTAAATACAGGTGCGCGTACAGCTTTTCCGTGTCGATGCCTTGGTCCAGCATAAGCCCTGCAAGCCGCATCGTTTCGCCCGAAACTTCACGGAAACGGAATCTACCCGAATCGGTCACCATACCCGTATAAATATAGGTAGCCGCTTCCTTGTCTATTTTCAGCTCGTTTTTGAACGCGTCGTAAAACGCCGCCACCATTTCGCAGGTAGAAGAACGGTGTTCTTCCACCCATTCGTACTTGCCATACGCGTCGATGGGAATATGGTGGTCAAACTTAATAATTTCCTTGCAAAGGCTGAATTTTTGGTTGGAAACCCGCTTTGCCGTACCCGTATCCAAAACGATACCCAACGCCGTAGCGTAATCTTCGTCGGGGGCAGGGTCGTCTTCACCGCCCAAAAAGGCAAGATAATCGGAAAAATCGTCGTTGATAAGCCGAATATCCTTTTCGGGAAAGGTCAGACGCAAAATGCGCGTAAAGCCCTTTGTCGAACCGATGGCGTCGCCGTCGGGACGGAAATGACGGAAAATAAAAATCCTGTCGTACTCTTTAATTTTATCTAAAATGATTTGCATATTTTCGTTCATACTCTGTTCTCTCTTTTTAACCGATTGCGCGGCAATTATTTATCAAACGCGTTCAAATCTTCCAAAAGCGCCATCGCCGTCGCCTTGTCGGGAACGGTTGCGCCGCAAGCCTTGGCGTGGCCGCCGCCGCCGTATTTTACCGCCACGGGCTGTACCGTGTATTTATTGGAACGGATTTCCACCAAAATTTTTCCTTCTTCCACTTCGGTGAAGTTTACCCAAGTATCCACGCCGCGTAAATCGGACATCGTGTTCACCATTCCGCGCGAAATGGTAAAGGCGTCCGCTTCGTAGCCAGCAAATTCTTCCTTCGTCGTATAAATATACGCCACGCGGTGCTCGGTAAACTGAATTTTCAGCACGAACTGCGCACGCAGTTTGACAAAGAAGAAATCGTCCGCGTACAGCTGCGAATAAATCTCGTTTAAATCAAATTTTTGTTTTAACAGCTCGGAAGCCAAACGGAAGGTGTTGGACGAAGTGGAATCGTAACGGAATCTCCCCGAATCGGTCACCATACCCGTATACAACGCCTTAGCGGACGCAGGCGAAAGCCGCAAACCGCTTTCCACCGCAAATTCCGTCACTTCTCCGCAGCAGCTTTCATAAGAAGTATCCACCACTTCTTCGTCGGCGATTTTTTCGCAAAAAATATGATGATCGATACGCACCGTTTTCGCCGCCCTTTTCCAGCGTTCGTCACTAATTAAATTCGCCGAGCCGCAATCCAAAATCACGGCGAGCGCGCCTTCGTATACGCTATCGTCGATTTCGTCCATTTCCGAACCGTCCATAAACGCATAGCGCCGCGCGGCGTCCCCTACGGCGTACACCTTTTTTTCGGGAAAATTGTCCTTGATGATATTTTTAAAACCGATTTGACTGCCCATCGCGTCGCCGTCGGGGCTGTTGTGGCGATGAATAATAATCGTGTCGTACGCCTTCACCGCTTCAAAAATCTTTTCAAACATTTTTCTTTCGTCCTTTTTTTATTCGTCAAAATACCCGCGGTATTGCACCTTGTACTTAGAACCCTTAAATAAGTATGCGTGCAGCTCGATAAAATAATCGTCCGTCATACTCGCCATATAGTCCACAACAAGCTGATTAGGCTCGGTCAACTCGTACACGGTAGCCCTATTTAGCGGTTGCGCTACCACGTGCGCGATATGGTGCGTGAAGATAGGCGAGCTTTTTACGCCGCCCTTGAAATCGTCCAAAAGCTGATTGTACACTTCCGACATCATCGGCGCGATAACGTCCTTCAAGCCCGTGTGCGCTCCCGCGAAATTGTATACCTTTTCGTAATTTTCCTTTTTGGCAAGACGGAGCGCTTCAAAATGCCGTTCGTCTAACTTGATATACGGCTTTCCGTAGCTGTTTTCCACGACGTTGACAATGAGATTGTTGACAATTTCATCGTTGCTTGCGCCGATTGCCGAAGCCGTAAACGCGCTTCTTTCAATCGCCCCTGCCAGCACCGCGTCTTCCCTGTCCTTACCAAGGTAAGCGATGATATCCGAAATCCGCACCACCGCACCTTCCAAGGTGCTGGGCATAATTTTGTCCGCAAACCCCTTGTCTACGGCGCACTTTTCCATAATTTCGTCAAATTCGGCAAAGTCCTTTATGGGAACGGGCTCGTATACGGAAAGCTCCATTTCGCCGTTGTGACTGGCAATGCCGTTCAACGTTTCCAAGCTCAAATTCAAGGGGTGGATTTTATCCAACACCCGCACGGAATGGATATTATGCAAAAAATGCCTGCCAGTATGCTCGAAATACAGCTTGTCAATCAGGCTTTCGCCCGTATGCGCAAACGCAGGGTGCCCGATATCGTGCCCAAGCGCAATCGCTTCAATCAAATCCAAATTCAGCCTTAATGCCCTGCCTATCGTCCGCGCGATACGCGAAACCAACTGCACGTGCAGGCTTCTGCGCGTCAAATCGTCGTTTTTGAACAGCGAATACACCTGCGTTTTGTCCACGTAACGGCTAAAATACGGACAATGCATAATCTTATCGATATCGTCGGTAAACGGGCCGTACAAGCCGCCGCGCACGCTGTTTTCCTTATGGCGATAGCGCGCTTTGCGCTCGTCAAAGCCCCTGCCGCTCTCCGCCGCCGTTTGACGCTCCGTTTCTATTCTCTTTTCCAACTCTTTTGAGAGTGTTTCGTAGTTTGCCACAAATAATCTCCCTTATCCCTGTCGCTTACCTATTATAGACCGTTTATTTTAACGCGCTACCGTCCCTATCCGAAAGCAACCCCCAGTATACGCTGACGTAATCGGTGGGATTGTAATCGTATCTACTCGAAATCGTGCCGCCGCCCGTGATATTGCCGAACATTTCTCCCCAACCGCCTTCGTAGTTGAGATATTCTTGGAAATCGTTGTAATGGTTGTAGGTATAGAACAAATGCAGCTCGCCGTGTTCGTATACGCCGTCTTTATCTAAGTCGTATTTACCGTACACGATGCGCGCCGCCCCGCGGGTGATTTTTGACCCAGTATTATATAAAGCAGCCGTATAGCTGGGATCGCAGTCCGTACCCGTCGTACCGATATCCATTTCGTAATAATTCAAATCCCCGCCGCAGCCGCTGATGTTGGGCAAAACAGGCTCGTAAGGATAGCTACTGGTATCCCCCGAAAAGCTCGTATGGTTCAAACGCAAATATTTACCCCAGTCGCTGGAAGTGGGCTTGGTATTCTTGCTCGTCGTATAGTTTTTGGGATAGGTACCAAACGCATACACGTACGCCGCCACTTCTTCCAAGGTAATATACGCGCCGTCCTTATACACGCGGAAAGCTTCCGCCCCCGAAGCGTCTACTACCACGTACGTTTTTCCGTCGTCTTCATAGCGGAAATTCGTATTCTTGATATATTTACCATTCTTCGTCGGCTGCGATTTTGCCACCGTCGGCGCTTGGTCGGGAACGGTAAGCTCGCCCGACATCAAGTAATGCTGACTGCGGTAATACGCGTCCATATAATCGGTTGCGGGCGTATAGTTGGCGTAGAATTGCGACTGAGAAACGTTCGTATACGGGTCGCCCGTCGTTACGCCGCCAGAACCTGTGCCGCCTGTTCCCGTACCACCCGTACCTGTACCGCCAGAGCCTGTGCCACCCGTGCCAGAACCGCCGCCCGACGTCGTGCCGCCTATCGTGTAATCAATAAGCCGCGCTTTAAAAATTTCAATATCGCTGTTATATTTTTTCACCACGCCCTGCAATACGACGGTGTCGCCCACCTGCGGACGGTAGGGAAGATTGTTATATTCCGTTGTACCGCTCTCGTCGTAAAAACCGTAAATGTACAGCTCGTCGCCGTTTTCGTCGCGAATATACGTGGTGGTATATTTCCCGCTTTTTGTCGGCGTGCTGATAATTTCGCCTTGGACAACGTATTCTTCGCTTGTTTCGGCTTGGTGGCTAAGCCCCGCGCCGATTTTTAAAATCTCCGAAATCGGAGTGATATCTAAGGTTTGCAATTCTCCCCAAGCACCCGTACCGATATACTCGGCAAGCAAATCGCGCGCAAAAATTCCCGCGTCGTAGCGTTGAATTTCCGTGCAGCCGTTCGGCGGATAGGGTGACGAGTAGGAGTCCGTGATAATATAATACGTTCCCGTTAAGCTGATAGACGATTGATTAAAGGTATCGCTCGTTTTTGTGTAATAACGGCTGTTATCCACAAACTGATCCAACAGCTTTTGTCCGCTTAAACTGCAAAGCACAAGCTGATTATCGAAGGGCAAAACGTCCATAAGCGCGCCGTATTCCACTTCGCCTACGCCGATTTGGTAGGGAGAACGGACGGAAATAAGTCCGCCTGCCAGCACGATATCGTAATCGTCGCCCCATCTCTTTTCGCCCGCTTCTAAGTAAAGCTGTGCTACGGTGTTGCCGATTTCCGTGCTTTGACGGAGCTTTTCGTTGTAGCCGACTACTTTTTCCGCCATCTCTATTTGCGTTTTGTATTTTTCGGAAATCTCGTTTACAACGGGGTCTTTTGCTAAGTTTTGATAAACGCTGCTTGTAATCGCTTCCGCGCTGTTTACCGTATATTTTTCGTTGGCGATATTCAACGAAACCTTCGCACGCGAAACGCCATAGTTATCGCCGCCGCCTTGCAAATGGTAAACGCCATTATTGTCCTGCTCGGTATACGCTTGATGGGTATGCCCTTCAAATACGATATCCACGTAGCCGTCCGAAAGCGACGCGTCGTACTCACCCGAGTTACGGTGGTCGCCGTGCAAGCTGTACACGATAAAGTCCGCACCCGCCGTCCGCAGGTTTTGCGCTTCTTGCTTGACCAGCGCGGTCAGCTCCGACCCCACCTTAAATTCCACGTTTTGCGCGTAATCGGAAGCAAGGGAAGAATAACAATCTCCTATCGCGCCGATAACGCCGATTTTCGCGCCGTTCGTTTCATACATTACGGACGCGTCGCAATAGTCCACGCGTTTGCCCGTGGTTTTGTTGTAAATATTCAAGGCAAGGAAAGGGAAGTTAGCTTGCTCTTGGTTGGCGGCGATATATTCTTCGCCCCAGTCGAATTCGTGGTTGCCAAGGGTCATCGAAACAAATCCCACTTCGTTCATCCAGTCGTTGACAAGCATACCCTTGGTCAAATTTGAAGCCGCCGCGCCCTGCCACATATCCCCCGAAGAAATCAACATCGTGTTCGGGTTTGCCGCTTTGGCTTGCTTATAATAGGTGGTAAATTCGTCCACGCCGGGGTGGTTGCTTCCGTCGCGCACCTTGCCGTGCAAATCGTTGACGGCAAAAATATCCAAGTCCACCATAACGCCTTGTTCGCAAACGTCGCAAACGCCGTCGTTACCCTTGTCCGTGTGTTCTTTACAAACCGAGCCTACGTCCGAGCTGCCGTCGGACGAATCCGAACCGAACGTCAGCGACAAATCGCAGCCGCTAAAAACGGACGTAGAAAATAAGGTAGTAATGGCTAATAATAACGCAAGTACTCTTTTTTTCATTCGTTTACTCCTTGTGCCGCGCGGAACGGCACGGATTTATTCCCCGCTGTGATGGGGGATTATTTGCCCTTTTCCTACACAAACCGCGCTCGGCTTGTGCGCTTAGCTTGGCTTTATTTCGTGCCGAACAGTCTATCGCCGGCGTCGCCAAGGCCGGGAAGAATATAGCCGTTTTCGTTGAGCTGTCTATCCAGCGTAGAAACGTAAACGTTTACGTCGGGGTGCGCTTCGGCAACCTTAGAAACTCCTTCGGGCGCGCCGATAATTGCCATAAACTTGATATTTTTACAGCCGCGTTTTTTCAAAAGCGCAATCGCGTCGCACGCGCTGCCGCCCGTTGCCAGCATCGGGTCTACAAGCAAAACCAGCTTATTTTCGATGCCGTCGGGCAATTTGCAATAGTATTCCTTGGGTTCTAACGTTTCCTCGTCACGATACATACCGATATGTCCTACTCTCGCCGCAGGGAACAGCGTATGAATTCCCGAAACCATACCCAAGCCCGCGCGCAAAATAGGCACGATGGCAATGGCGTTGTCCGCCACAACCGTTTGCTCGCAAGTTTCCAAGGGTGTTTTTACCGTTTTAACCGCGGTGGGCACGCCTTCGCGCAGCACTTCATAGGTCATCAAAGTGGTAATTTCTTCAATCAGCTCTCTAAATTCCTTAGTGGACGTCTTTTCATCGCGCAAAATCGCAACTTTATGACGGATTAAGGGGTGCTGGAAAATGACTACGTTTTCGTAATTTTTCATAAGGATACCTCAAACGATTTATTTCTTTTGGATAGCGTTTTACGCGTGGCTTTCGCATAGTGACAAGTCCGCGCAAACCCGCATTTTGCATTATAACATATTTTCCGTGATTTTGCAATACCCCGCGGCGTTTTTTTCAATTTATAATTGAAAAAGAGCGGATTTCCCGCTCTTTTTACTCCTTTATTTATTTGTTTTCGTGTTTATCCTGCTCGTTTTCTTTTTTCTTACTGGAACAAGCGTTACACGAGCTGCAATTCCCGCCGCAAGCGGAAGAAGACGAACAGCCGTCGCAGCCGCAGCTGCTTTTGCCCTTGATTTTGCGCCATACGATAACGCCTGCAATCAGCAAGGCAACGCCCGCCATCACGGCAATTAAAAGGTAGTCAATCGGCTTCAAGCCGCCCGATAATAATGCGTAAATCATAATAATTTCTTCTCTTTCTTTTGCATTTTCTTGTTATAGATTACGATGCCGACAACCGCCGCCGCAATCACTACCGCCCAAATGGCAATCGGCCACACGAACTCGCCCACCGTATACACCATTGCGCCGCCGATATACGACGTTGCGAGCCAAAACAACAGCGTCCATTTAAACTTGCCCTTTGCCGTTTCGCCTTTCGCCGCAGCAACCGCCGCAAAGCAGGGAATGGTAAGCATATTAAAGATAATAAACGCAATCAGCGCCGCCTTGCTTATGCCCGTGGCGTCAATTAAAAATTCCACCTGCGCCACGCCGCCGTCCAACGCCGCGCCCGTAAGCCCTGCGCCGATACAGTTTGCCAACGTACCGAACGTTGCGATAACGTCTTCTTTTGCAATTAAGCCCGTAATTGCCGCTACGCCGAACATCCAGCCCGTAGAAATCATCTCGCCGTTGATGCCCTGCACGCTGTTATTCAGCTGACTGCCAAAGCCAAGCGGCGTGAAGATGGGTTGAATAAACTGACCGAGCGACGCCAAAATGGACTTATTCATGTTGAGTACTTCCACCGTTTCGGAAACGCCGTCCGTCACCACGGTGATTTGCGTCATACCTACGTAATGCCAATCCCACGAGAAGGTAGAAAGCAAACGAATGATAATACAGGAAAGCAAAATGATGGTAAACGCCTTTTGCAGGAAATGCTTCGCCTTATCCCAAAGGTGCAGCATCAAGTTTTTAAAGCCGGGGATATGATAGGTGGGCAGCTCCATAATAAAGGGAGAAACTTCGCCGCGTTTGGTCGTATGGCGCATTACAAGCAGGGAAATCATTGCCGCGGCAATCCCCACTACGTACATAAGATAGGTAATCACGTCCGCGTTGCCTACGTTAAATTTTGCCGCAAACGCGCCCGCTACCGCCAGCAGTATGGGAGTTTTTGCGCCGCAGGTAAAGAACGGGATTACGCGCACCGTCGCTTCCCTTTCCTTTTCGTCCGCCATCGTACGGGTGTTGATGATTGCGGGAACGGAACAGCCAAAGCCCATAATCATCGGCATAAACGCTCTGCCCGAAACCCCAAAACGGCGGAAAATTCTATCCAACATAAAGGCTACGCGCGCCATATACCCCGTGTCTTCCAAAATAGAGAAGAACAGGAACAGCACCAAAATTTGCGGCAGGAAAGAAAGAACGCCCGCAATACCGCCCCAAACGCCTTCGATGATGAAATCGACAAGACCGGGGTGCGCCTTCATCGCTTCTAAGCCTAAGGTCAGCCCTTCGCCGATCAAACTCGTCAGCGTATCCATCAGGTTGAATAAAATCATACCCGGCGTATTCAAGCCGCCGCCGAAAAAGATATACCCTACGGGGTGTTCGGCAAGCTTTTCCGCGTTTCCGCCAAAGCCGTTCGACATCGCGCCGATAAAGAACAAATCGTCCGAGAAGGTCAAATGGAAAATCAGGAACAGCACCACCAAAAAAATGGGCAAGCCCCAAATTTTATGCGTGAGCACCTTATCCGCTTTATCCGACTTGGATAAATGGTCGTAGCTGGGCTTGCGCGCACGGGTCAGCGTGGACGAGAAATGCGCGGTTATGTACTTATATCTCGCGTCCGCAATTTCCGCTTCCGCGTCGATGCCGTTTTCCTTTCTCTTACATACGTTTTCTTGGATAAACGCCTGCGCCGCCTGCGCTTCCGCAGGGTGATTTTTTACTTCGATTTCGTCCTTTTCCACCAGCTTTACCGCGTGGAACAAGGGGGCAGGTACGTCTTTAAGCTTCAAAGCGATTTCCGCGTTGGAAATGGCGGGCCAAATCAGAGAGCCTTTCAAAACGCTTACGCCCGAACGCTTTTCCTTTACCGCCTGCAACGCGCGCTCCATCAATACGTCTACGTTATCTCCTTTGAGTGCGGAGATTTCCACGACGGGTAAACCGATACGTCTTTCCAGCGTTTTCACGTCGATGGTGTCCCCATTTTTACGCAGGACGTCCGCCATATTCAGCGCCACTACGATGGGAATATCCACTTCCATAATTTGCGTGGTCAAATACAAATTCCGCTCTAAATTCGTCGCGTCTACAATGTTGATGATACAGTCGGCTTCGCCGTCCAACAAATAGTTTCGGGTAATTACTTCTTCGGGGGTGTACGGGGAGAGAGAGTATATCCCGGGAAGGTCGATAATTTCAACGGGGTTTTCCCCTTTCTTGTAAACCCCTTCCTTTTTATCCACCGTAACGCCGGGCCAGTTACCTACGTGCGCCGTACTGCCCGTCAAAGCGTTAAACAGCGTAGTTTTGCCCGAATTCGGATTGCCTGCTAATGCAAATTTTAACATTCCTTCACCTTCTTATTTCCTTTATAATATTGTACGGAATGGCGGTTGCGCCCCTTCCGCGTAGTTTTGCCTTTTTACTTCACTTCTACGTGCAAAGCTTCGGATTTACGCAACGTCAGCTCGTACCCGCGAATGGCAATTTCAATCGGATCCCCCAAGGGTGCTTTTTTGCGTAAATAAACTTCCGCACCCGGCGTAATGCCCATATCAAACAATCTGCGCCGTACCGCGCCTTCGCCGTGCACCGCCGTCACCGTCGCCTTTTCTCCTATTTTTAAATCGGAAAGTCTTGCCATTGTTACACTCCTTTTATTTCTTAACCGCGGTTAAGTTTTTCTTTAAAATAAAAAGCGGATTTTTTAACCGTTATTCGAATGCATTATATCACTATTGTATGCAGTTGTCAAGCAAAAATAAACCTTGGTTAAGAAATTTTTTGGAATTTTTTTGCAAAAAATTTTGGTTTTTTAAAAGCGTTTTTATGGGCTTATATATAAAAAGCCCTGCGTGCGCGCAAGGCTTTTTCCGTGGATATTCGGTGTGATTTTAACCATTATTTCCCTAAAAATTTTTTCATCATTTGAAAGGTTTCATCGGAAAGAAGATGTTCCATACGGCAGGCGTCTTCTTCGGCGGTGGCGGCGGAAACGCCGTTCCTTTCCAAATATTCGCGAATGATACAATGCTTTTCGTACACCCGTTCGGCGTAAATCTTGCCCGTGGGCGTAAGGTATAAGTGCTTGCCGTCTTCGTATACGTAGCCCTTTTCGCAAAGGAGCTTCACCGCCTTGTTTACCGCGGCTTGGGAAACGGACATACGCTTCGCAACGTCCACACGGTGTACTGCGTCTTGCTCCTTACTGATGGTCAAAATACTCTCGATATAATCTTCTTCCGACTGATGATATTTTGCGTAAGTGTTCATAATTCGTCCTTTTTTGTGGGTTGATTGTTCAATAGGGGTTTTACGGAAAACCGGATTTGCCTATTTTTAGAAACAAGCAGGTCAAGGCGCGTGAGCATTTGTTGACGGGAGCGTACATAGACGTACGTGACCAAAACAAAGCGGAGTGCAACGCCGAGATGCGCCGTTTATAAGAATAGGCAGGCGTCGCCGAAGCTGAAAAAGCGGTAGCCATTTTCGACCGCATACTTGTAGACGGACAAAATTTCTTCCCTACCCGTCAAGCAAGCCACCAACATTATCAAGGTGCTTTCGGGCAAGTGGAAGTTGGTAATCAGCGCGTCCACGCATTTCATTTTATAGGGTGGATACAAGAAAATCTCCGTGTTTCCGTTGCAAGCGCGCACCAGTCCGTTGTCGTCCGCTACGCTTTCCAAGGTCCGCACCGAAGTCGTGCCTACGGCAATCACCCGCCTGCCTTCGCGCTTCGCCGCGTTGATGATTTCCGCCGCTTCGGGCTTGATTTCGTAATATTCGGAATGCATTTTGTGGTCGGTGATAATTTCTTCGCTGACGGGACGGAAAGTGCCTAACCCTACGTGCAAAAGCACTTCCGCAATTTGCACGCCCTTGGCTTTGAGCTTTTGGATAAGCTCGTCCGTGAAATGAAGCCCCGCCGTCGGCGCAGCCGCAGAACCGTCTACCTTGCTGTATACGGTGTTGTAGCGAGCTTGATTTTCCAGCTTTGCCTTGATATACGGCGGCAACGGCATCGTGCCCACCTTGGACAACACGTCTTCAAACGTGCCTTCGTAGGCAAATTCCACAATGCGCTCGCCCGTTTCCGTAATATCCTTGACGGTGAATGAAAGCTCATCGCCGATGGTCATTTTCACGCCGATTTTCCCCTTTTTACCGGGGCGCATCAACACCTGCCACGTGTTCAAATCGTAGCGTTTTAAAAGCAACACTTCCACCACGCCGCCGTGTTCGGTCAGCGCGTACATTCGCGCGGGGATAACCTTGGTGTTGTTCACTACCAAAACGTCGCCTGCCTGTAAGTAATCGACGACGTCGCGGAAAATTTTATCTTGGATTTTTCCGCTCTCCCGATCGTACACCAAAAGACGGGACGAATCCCGCGGTTCGGCGGGCGTTTGCGCAATTTGCGCTTCGGGTAAATCGTAATAAAAATCACTTTTTTTGTACTGTACTTTTTCTTGCATATTCTGTCTATTCGTTGTATATATTCTTGAAACGGAACGCGTTTCAACGCATACCTGCCATATCCATTTTTACGGAAAGTTCATTCAACGCGTACCTGCCCCCGCGTTTAGTCGTCCAACTCAAACACCGACATTTGCTTGCGGGCTTTTATGCTGGGCTGCATACCCATATGCTCGTAACCGCCCTTTAAGCAAATTCTGCCGCGCGGCGTTCTTGCGATAAAGCCGAGCTGTAAAAGGTAGGGCTCGTAAACGTCTTCAATGGTGTTTGCGTCTTCGTTAATGGTTGCGGCAAGCGTTTCCAAGCCCGTAGGTCCGCCGCCAAACTTTTCGATGAGCGCGCGAAGCAGGTTTCTATCCGTTTCTTCTAAACCCAGCTCGTCAATTTCTAAGCGCGAAAGCGCAAAGCGAGCGTCTTCACGCGTGATTTCGGCGTTGCCTTTTACCGTGGAAAAGTCGCGGACGCGTTTCAATAAACGGTTGGCGATACGGGGTGTACCGCGGCTGCGCCGCGCAATTTCCGCCGCTGCGTCTTCCGCAATCGCAATATCCAAAGCTCGCGCCGAACGGGTAACGATTTCTTGCAGCTCGGCAGGCGTGTACATTTCTAAACGGTTGACGATGCCAAATCTATCCCGCAAGGGCGCGGCAAGCATACCCACACGGGTCGTTGCACCGATTAAGGTAAACCTTTTCAGCGAAAAACGAATGTTGCGCGCCGAAGGACCTTTACCGACGATAATATCCAGCGCATAATCTTCCATTGCGGAATACAAAATTTCTTCCACCGAGCGGTTTAAACGGTGGATTTCGTCGATGAATAAAACGTCGCCGTCGTTTAAATTGGTCAAAATCGCCGCAAGGTCGCCCGAACGCTCGATAGCAGGGCCGCTGGTGAGCTTGATAGCCACCCCCATTTCGTTGGCGATAATGTGCGAAAGGGTGGTTTTCCCAAGTCCCGGCGGACCGTATAAAAGGATATGGTCTAACGCTTCGCCGCGCGCCTTTGCCGCCGCGATATACACGCCGAGATTTTCTTTGACCTTTTGCTGACCTACGTAGTCCGCCATTACCTTGGGGCGAAGCACGTTTTCTTCTACGTCGTATTCGGTTTTTGTGCTGACGAGTAAATTT
>JAZSGC010000053.1:0-12903 GCA_045532525.1 Candidatus Scatosoma sp. | reverse complement strand
GTTTCCAAATAATCAAAGCGAAGCGCCATATCTTGGAAAGTCATATTTCCGTTTTCGTCCACGCTGTACATATCTTCAATACGTACGGAGAACATGGTATGTTCGGTGGTGCCTGCTTGCAGCATTTCTACCGTTGCGCCTTGTCCGTTAAGGATATGCGCCGTTAAGGTGTTGTCGGAAGCGAACGTTACGCCGATGAAAGCATAACCGTTTTTGTAAGCAATTTCAAATACCGATTTATCAATGTACAGTTCGTAGCCCGTGCCGTCCGCTTTCATTGCACTTGTATATTCCACGTGCCCGTTGGCTTTGAGCGTAGGCAACGTTCCGCCGCCTTCTACGTCCCATTTTTCCGCGCGGTGAAGCACGTCTTGAATTTTGAACAACTCATAGGTTACGTAAACCGTGCCCGTGAAGTTTTTGTTGCCGTTGTTCGCGTAATAGATACAGAAACCGTTTTGCAGGTCGCCGTTATAGACGAACGAATACGTCCAGCTGCCGTCAATGATTTGTGGCGGGTCGACGGCAAGCACGCCCGTCGTATCCCAGCCGTGGCCGTAATACAATACGTTTTCAGCCAAGTCTTCCGAAGAAGTGATTGTGCCGCGGATTTCTACAAAGCCCGCCGTATTCAGCCAGAAACGGGAGTCGCTCGTTTCGGAATACAGGGTAGCCTTTTGCTTAACGACGCCGTCTTCCGTGATTTCTTCTTCGCGTATACCTGTGTATTGTACGTTTTCGGTATTCTTAATCTTGAAATCGGTGAAGCAATACTGAATTTGTACCCACGCGTCTGCAGGGAAGTCGATATCCGAAGCATTCAATGCGATTTGGAACCCTTCGTAGTCGGGGTTGCAATAGGAGAAGAAGGTGTAGTAAGAAACCACTTTGTTATTGCTCGTATTCGTACCCACGTAGTTCTTTAACAAGGGAATCATTTGCGCATCGGGCGTACCGTAGGAAAGAACGCCGTCCTTTGCATTTAACGGAATGTTGGTGGTTACGTATACGGAGATGTTTTCAGAGTTCGGCATCGAAGGGAAGTTGAATACCGTATCTTTTTGTACGTTCGTCGCGTTATACTTCGTCCAACCGTCCGCTTGCAAAACTTCCGTTTCTTCAATGGTAACGTTGTTGCTGTTGCTAGCGTCAAAGTTATCTACGTAAACGCTGACGTAAATCGTCGCTTTTACAACGCCTTCGGGGAATGCTTCCCCAGGATAACAAATATGGAAACCGTTTGTAAATACCGCGGTAACGCTAACCGTTTGCTTGTATTTTTCCCCGTCTTGGATGGGGGCAAAGTTTGTCAAAGGACTGTCCGCCGTTCCTGCGCCGTATTGCAGGGTTTCGAAATCCCAGTCTGCGGATACCGTCAAGGTAATCGTCTTTTCGTTTACGTTATCCAAAACGGGCATCGTAAACGTTGTGCCTTCCACGCCGGTTATTGTTTCTACCTTAATACCGTCGTGGATTTCTTCGCTGGTTTCGATACCTGCCGTATGGCGATCGGGAACAAACGTATAGTACTTCGTCGTTGCGTCTTTGGTCAGCGTATAGTGCAATTCCATCGTGCCGACCCTTGCGCTGCCGTCTGCGCCGTTCACGTCTTCGCGCCAATGAATATTGAAGCCCTTATCCATATAGGCGTGCGTATATACGATTTCCGTCCAGTACGTCGTTTTGCCGTCGACAACAATCCTATCCACACCCTTAAATTGTTGCATACCTGCCTTATAGCCGTTCCAGTAATTGTTGCCGTACCAGAAGCCTTCAAAATCGAAATCGGCGGTAACTTCCAAGTGAATGGTGTGGTTATCGTACATATTGATGTTGAATTCCACGCCGTTCTTTGCCGTTGCTGCGTCTTTTACCTGCAAGAATTCGTTATAAATACCGTGACCGTAAGGATAGCCCCACGTATCGGCGAGAATCGGATCTTCGCCGTGTACGCTTGCGCCGGAATTTGCCAAAATCAGCATTGCCGAAGCGGGCTTTAACAAACCGAAGTGGAATTTTACGTCTTCACCCTTTTCAATAGCGGCTGCCGCAGCCTTTACTGTTTCGGGCATAATACACATATGCGCAAAGCCGTTTTGGTCGATATGGCAAGCTTCCAAGGCTTTGTGTTCTACGTCCGTCGTGTTGGTGAAGTGATAGAAGAACGCTTCGCTATTACCGCCCGCATTGATATATTTGAAAGCAAAGGACATCGAAACGCCTACGCTTAAATCGTATTCCAAAGTGGTTTTAGGGCGTTCGAAGAAGGTGTTTTCCAACATCGTTTCAATAACGAGATTGCCGTTTTCGTACGCGGCGTACGCGTTGGTGATTACCGTATTTACTTCTTCACCGTTCTGCATAGATTTTTGGTATTTTATCCAGTCCGCCGTGGCTTGGCTCTTGTACATTCTAATGTTGGAAAGCTGTACCGTTGCGGAAGACGAGATTTGTTCGTTATTGCCGATAAAGGCTTTTCTATATGCACGGAACATCAAGGAAGCGCAGGTGCCGTCGCCGTTATTAAATTCGGTCAAGTCGATACGGTCGGTACGCGTTTTTTCCGTGCCTACCTTTTGATACTTAGAAGGGTCCTTGCCGTGGACCATTTCCACCTTGGTAATCGTGCCGATACCGCCGCTGACGGACAGGTCGCATACCATATGCGTATAGCCTTCGTTTAATGCGTTTTTAATGAATTCGCCGGAAAGCTCTAACGAGCCGCCGGTACTCGTAATCGTGCCGTCGTCTTCGTTGACCGTTAATCCGCCGAAGCCGAGCCACCCTGCAATCACGCCAAGACCGCTTTGGCTTTGTTCGCCCTTGGATTCGTAGTTTTCGCTTTCGAATACTTGGTCGGATACCGTGCCCGCTTTCACCGTGGCTTCGATGGTAATTACGTCGCCGTTCTCTTTATTCGAAAGAGAAACGGTGTAAAGACCGTCGACGGGGGTTACGGACGCGCCGTTTACCTTAACCGTTACCGTACCCGAAGAATAGCCTACGTCGGGAACGATAGAGAATGCGAAGGAAGGGGCGCCGTCCAAAACCACGTAGGAGAGATGCTCGCCTTCCTTGCCGCTGATTTTCATCGTACATTTTTCGCCGATAAATTGAATGTCGCAATGGTTTTGGTCGTAGTAATAGTTCAACGCCGTCATATGGTTTGCATAGACGATATCGCTCGTTACGGACGTTTGGGCGTTATAGGTATAGCCGTTGTGTTGCTGTTCTGCGTTGGAAGAAACGATATTTTCGGTATAGCCGTTTGTTTTATCGTAGTTATACAACGCCTGCGCTTCTTTGGTTTCGCTGGATACGATTTGTTCATTTCCCAAGGGGTCGACCAAAATATGATTGATGGTATAGGTATATTCCTTGGTGGGAATGGAAACGCTATCGCTTGTCAACGTAGTGTAATATTTTTCCAGCCATACCTTTTGGTCGTCGGTAGGGGCTTTATCGGAAGTATCCTGAATGGCACGCTGCGCTACGTAGACCATCGAACGCGCGTTTTCTTTTTCCACTTCCGTCATATAATACTGCGCAACGCCGTTTTCCACGTATTCGATATACGCTACGCCTATCCATTGACGGGTAAGCTGACTTTGCGCGATGTTGATAATCGAACAGTAAATTTCCTTTTCACGGGTGTCGCCGTCTTCTTCGGGCAAGCTCATATGATACCAACCGCTCAGCTTGGTCAAACCGTCCTGCGCTTGGGTTTTTCCGCTTATGTAATATTTCGGATTTTCGCCGAAGATGTTTTCCACGGTAACGCTGCCATACTTTTCGATATAGTCGTAGGGGACGATGAGCATACCGTAGCCAACGCTGATGTCTTTGGAGTATTCGTCAAGCTCTTCCAGCTTTTGATAAATTTTCTTATTAAACAGCGCGGTAAAGCGAAGTCCGTTTCGGCTTGCCGGCGTAGTGCCGTCCGTGGGGTCGTTGGGATTGTTTAAATCCTTTAAACGCACGGCAGCGCCTTCTTTCATCTTCAACGAAGACACGTCGACGTCCCCAAGTATGGACGTTTTGATGATCGGGCTGGAAGTGATTGCCGCTTGCGTTTCCGCCGCCGCCACGTGAGAGCGGAAAGAAGTGAAGCACGCCGCGGTTAAGCTAAGTAAGCCGATGCTTGTGCAAAAAACTGTTAAAAATTTCTTAAACGTTTTTTTCATAGTTTTCCCTCCTTTAATCGGACCAGCCGTCGCTGCCGTACTCTTTATCGCCGTCGATTTCCGCTTCGTTTTCGGGCGAGGTACGGATAAATTGTTCGTTAAAGAGTATTTGTTGCATTGTAGGGGGAGCGTATACTTTCTTTCTCATATCATATCTCCTAATTGCGATTTCGCATTTTATATTTTACATTTTTTGAAAAAATGTAGATGAGCAGTTTTCGGTGCAATATATATATTATAATATATTGTGCCTTTAATATAGCACTATTATTTGGGCTTGTCAACGGTTTTATTTATATTTTTAATATAAATTCAAGAAAAATTTGTAAAAGTGTGCTGGAAATGCTCCGCCTGCATATTGACAATTTTAAAGGCATCGGTTATAATAAAAATATCTAAAAACGGAGAATTTGTATGAAATGGGTATTATTGACCGCACTTGGTGTGGGCGGCGCGACGTTTATCGGCGCGGGAATCGGGTTTATCTTTAAAAATCTCACGAAAAAATTTTCAAACGTCGTCCTGTCCTTTGCGGCTGGGGTGATGTTGGCGGCGGCGGTGATCGGGCTGATTATTCCGTCGTTAGAGAATGCGGAATGGTGGGGGGTGCTCGTCACCGTTGCGGGCGTTGCCGTTGGCGCGCTGTGCTTAAACCTGATAGACAAGCTTGTTCCGCACCTGCATAGGCTGATGGGGCCGCCCGACGCGGAAAAACACAACAACGCCAACTTGAGTAAGGTGCTGCTGTTTGTACTGGCAATCGGGATACACAACCTGCCCGAAGGGATTGCGGCGGGCGTGGGATTTGGCTCGGATAACGTTGAGCGCGCTTTCATTATTGCGGGCGGTATTGCGCTGCAAAATATTCCCGAAGGTATGGTAATCATCGGCCCGATGCTGGCGGCGGGAATTTCAAAAAAGAAAACGCTCGTCGCAGCCCTGGTTACGGGCTTAGTGGAAGTGGTCGGTACGCTGATAGGGTATTTTGCCGTGCGTGTTGCGGCTGTCATTTTACCGTTTGCCTTGGCGTTTGCGGGCGGCACGATGCTGTACGTGGTCAGCGATGAAATGATTCCCGAAACGCACGCGCAGGGGAACGAACGGGGCGCGACGTACGCTTTGCTTGTCGGGTTTTGCTTAATGCTCGCCGTCGATTTCCTGTTGGGGGCATAATCAATAAAATATACGAAAAAGCCCCGCGGCGAAAAATTTCCGCCGCGGGTCTTTTTCATTTGATAAAAATTAGTTTTCAGGCAAATATTCAAAGCAAGGGATAGGCTTCAATTTAAACTCGTTGAGCGTATGCAATCTATCAATACGCGCTTTCGTTTCCGCGTTTTCGCAAACGCCTGTGCGGATATAGGCGTCTAACGCCGCGTAAGTGAACCCAAGATTGTCTTCGTCCGTTCTATCCGTCAAGCCGTCCGAAGGTACTTTATCGACGAGATGGGTCGGTAAGCCCAAAAATTTCCCCACCGCTTTTACTTCCTGCACGGTGAGCTTTCCAAGCGGTGAAAAATCGCCTGCCGCGTCACCGTAGCGCGTGGAGTATCCCACCCAGTCTTCGGATAAATTGCAAGTGTTTGCCACTCTGCCGTTCATAGATTGCGACAGGGCGTAAAGGGTGGACATACGAATGCGCGGGGGCAGGTTAACGACGGTTTGTCGGCTGGCTTCTACGCCGCTTGCTTCTAAGCTTTCCAGTACGCCGTCCACGGCTTTTTTGATATTACAAACATAAAAAGGGATACCCAGGTATGCGACGAGTTCTTCCGAATCGTGTATATCGCTTTGTTTGCCGTTAGGCATCAGCACGCCGATAACACGGTTCTTGCCAAGTGCTTGTACGCACAGCGCGGCAACGACGGAGGAATCCTTTCCGCCCGAAATACCGATAACGGCGTTGCAGCCTTTTCCGTTGCTTTCAAACCAGTCGTGAATCCATTGCACGGCGGCTTGGGTTACTTTTTCCGCATTGAAATTTTTCATAATTTTAGTCTATCCTTTGCGCGTTGCGATTATACGCCGAAAAGTAAGTCGCCGTAGGTAGGCATCGGCCAGTATTCCGCAGAAACGACGCTTTCCAGCTCGTCCACGGCGGAGCGCAATTTCTTCATTGTGGGCAGAACGCTGTCGCGATAATGCACCGCAAGCTCGTCCACGCAGGTAAGCCCCTTTGTTTGCGCAAGCGCCGTTTCCAGCTCCTGTACGCTAGCATACGCCTGAGCGAGCAGGGTAGAAATTTTGCCGAGCGTTTCCGTTTCGTATACGCAGCTCAGGCTTTCGCAAACCGCGCGCTTGGTGAGTATGGTGTTGCCGACCAGCTGGCTGTATTCGCTAACGGCGGGCAAAATGTCTTTTTTGGTCATATCCACCATTGTTTTCGCTTCGATATTGACAAGCTTACAATAGCTTTGCGTTAAAATTTCGTAATGGGAACGAAGCTCGCGTTCGGTGTAAACCTTGTGCGTGGTGAAAAGCCGCATATTCTTTTCCGCGATGAAATAGGGCAGGGCGTCGGGGGTGGTTTGCAGGTTGAGCAAGCCCCGTTTTTCCGCTTCCGCAATCCATTGATCGTCATAACCGTTGCCGTTGAAAATAATGCGCTTATGCTGTGTAATGACACGCTTGATCAGCTCGTGCAACGCGCTTTCAAAATCGGTTGCCTGTTCCAGCTCGTCCGCAAACTGCCGCAAAACTTCCGCCACGGCGGTGTTGATAACGGTATTCGAGCCAGACACGGAAGCCGAAGAACCCAGCATACGGAATTCGAATTTATTGCCCGTGAACGCGAAAGGGGAAGTACGGTTTCTATCCGTGGTGTCCTTAGGGAATTTGGGCAAAGTATGTACGCCGATGCGGAGCAATTCTTTTTCTTTTATACCGTAAGGCTCGTCTTTTTCAATCGCTTCCAAAATTTCCGTCAGCTCCGTACCCAAGAACATAGATACGACGGCGGGGGGCGCTTCGTTTGCGCCAAGACGGTGGTCGTTGCCCGCCGAAGCGACGGACGCGCGCAAAAGGTCTTGATAATCGTCCACCGCTTTAAGCACCGCGCAAAGGAAAAGCAGGAATTGCGCGTTTTCATACGGAGTTTCGCCCGGTTCAAAAAGGTTTACGCCCGTGTTGGTGGAAATGGACCAGTTGTTGTGCTTACCGCTGCCGTTCACCCCTTCAAAGGGCTTTTCGTGCAATAGACAAACGAGATTGTGCTTTTTTGCCAGCTTTTGCATCGTTTCCATTGTCAGCTGGTTGTGGTCCGCCGCAATATTCGTGGTGGTGAATACGGGCGCAAGCTCGTGCTGGGACGGCGCGGTTTCGTTGTGTTCGGTTTTTGCAAGCACGCCCAGCTTCCAAAGCTGCTCGTTCAGTTCGTTCATAAACGCCTGCACGCGGGGTTTGATTACGCCGAAGTAATGGTCTTCCAGCTCCTGCCCCTTAGGCGGCTTTGCGCCGAAAAGGGTGCGCCCCGTGTAGATAAGGTCTTTTCTTTGGTTGAACATTTCCTTATCGATAAGGAAATATTCCTGTTCCGGCCCGACGGTGGTTTTTACCGAAGTCACGTCTTCGTTACCGAACAGCTTTAAAACGCGCATCGTTTGGCGGTTGATGGCTTCCATCGAACGCAGAAGCGGCGTTTTTTTGTCTAACGCGTCGCCTGAAAAGGAGCAGAACACGGTAGGGATACAAAGCACGCCGTCCTTAATAAACGCGTAAGAAGTTGCGTCCCAAGCGGTGTAGCCGCGCGCTTCAAAGGTGGCGCGCAAGCCGCCCGACGGGAAAGAGGAAGCGTCGCTTTCGCCGCGAATCAGCTCCTTGCCCGAAAATTCCATAATGACGTTGCCGTCTTTATCGGGGGAAATAAAGCTGTCGTGTTTTTCCGCGGTGATACCCGTCATCGGCTGAAACCAGTGGGTGAAATGGGTCGCGCCCAAAGCAACCGCCCACTCTTTCATTGCCGTGGCTACGGCGTTGGCAACGGATAAATTCAAGCTTCTGCCGTCTTTAATCGTGCGCTTTAAGGAAGCGTACGTTTCTTCGGAAAGCCGCTCGCGCATAACCTTGTCGTCGAATACGTAACAGCCAAAGTAATCGGGGACGAGTTTCATAATATATCTCCTTAGTAAATATAAAACGTAGTAAAAAAACGAAAAAAGGCAAGGGCAACAGGGCTTTCACCTATTGACGCCTTTGCCGTTCCTAAGCTTATTATATTCTTTTCCGCCGCGTTTGTCAACGCTTTGAAGCGCAGTTTTGCAAAATGCAAGTAAGAATATGTATGTGCGCCGTGGGCGCACGCGTATCGCGCGAGTTCCGTTCGTAAAAAATCTCGATGAAGTTTTTTATTCAAACGTTTGACAAGGCTAGGGGGAAACTGGTATAATTATTATGGACATATGTGGAGATAAATTATTAAAGAAATTTTTAGATAAAGGAGAGAACAAAAAAAATGCCACCTATCGTAGGATCAATTTTGATGTTGTTGGCAGGCGTGGGCGTATTCATTGCGGGTATGAATATGTTGAGTCACGAATTGGAAAAAAGCGCGGGGGGCGGATTGAAAAAGCTCCTTGGCAAAATTACGGGCAACCGTTTTGCGGGCGTCGGCGTAGGTGCGGGGGTTACCGCAATCATTCAAAGCTCGTCCGCGACCAGCGTTATGGTCATCGGTTTCGTAAACGCGGGGGTAATGACCCTGTTCCAAGCGACTTCAGTTATCTTGGGCGCGAATATCGGTACGACCATTACGGGTATTATCGTTTCGTTAAAATCTTTGCCTATCGGCGAGTTTGCTTCGGCACTTGCCTTCGTGGGCGTAATGATGACCTTCTTCAAAAAGGACACCGTGAAGCAAATCGGCGGTATTTTGTGCGGGTTCGGTTTGATTTTCGTCGGCTTGGATATTATGAGCTCGGCGTTGAGCGGACAGGAAATCAAAGATTTCTTCATCAATCTTTTCCAACACATCGATTTCCCCTTATTGCTTATCCTTTGCGGCGCGGCGTTTACGGCGGTTATTCAAAGCTCGTCCGCGGCTACGGGTATCTTTATTACGATGGTTGGTACGGGTGCGCTTACCTTGGACGCGGCGTTGTTCTTGGTGCTTGGCGCAAACATCGGTACTTGCGCAACGGCGCTCATCGCTTGTCTTGGTGCGGGCACGAACGCAAAGCGTACGGCGTTTATACACTTGACGGTAAAAATGATTGGCGCAATTTTGTTTATAGCGTTTATTTGGCCGTTCAAGAATCAAGTAGTTTGGTTGTTGGAAAAAATTCCCAACCCCGAAATGCAGCTTGCTTGGTTCCACGTTGTCTTCAACGTAATCACTACGGCAGTGTTGTTGCCGTTCATTAAGCAGCTTGTTTGGTTGGCGGAAAAGGTAATCCCCGACAAGAAGAAAGTAGGGGACGAGCTTCGTTTGAAATTCGTGGACGATCGCTTATTGAAAACCCCTTCCGCTGCCTTGATGCAAGTAAAACAGGAAGTAGGATATATGGCTGCGCTGGCAAGAGAAAACTTGGAAAAATCGTTTGCGGCGATGGAGAGCGACGGCGAAAAGCTTTTCGTGGGAATTTCGGAAAAGGAAAGAATTATCGACTTTACCAACCACGCTTTAACCAAGTATCTCGTGCGGCTTTCTCCGCTTGTGGACGGAAACGATGAAAAGTCCGTCGGCGCGTATTTCCACGTGCTGAACGACTTAGAGCGTATCGGCGACCACGCGGAAAATTTTGGCGAAATCGGCGTACAAATGCAGGGTGACGAGTTGGCGTTCTCCGATAGCGCAAAGCAAGAACTGAAAGAAATGCAGGAAAAAGTTTTGAAGATGTTCGACATTGCGCTCAATGCAATCGGCAACGGCGACGCAGGACATCTCAACGAGCTGACGGCGCTCGAAAACGAAGTGGACGGCTTAAAGCGCGACCTTTCTTCCCGTCACTATGCGCGTTTGGCGGAAGGCAACTGTAAAATGGAGCTCAGCCCCTATTTTACGTCTACGGTTACGGGCTTGGAAAGAGTTGCCGACCATTTGGTCAACGTTGGATACAGTATCCTTAACCCTACGGGTTCGCAAAGCGAAGCCAAAAAGGATATGGCAAAAGTATAAATTTATACGATTGCATATACGTGCACACTCCCAAGCGACGGCTTGGGAGCATTTCTTTTGTCACAGTTTTGAATGACGGAGCTTCAAGTAAATTTGAGTTTGGGTTGAAGGTCATTTTCCTTTCGGCTTGTATAATAAAATAGAAATAATAACGTTTAAGGAAGTAAAAATGAGAAAAAAGCGTAAATGGTGGTTTCGTTTAATTAAAAAAATTACGACCTGCAAATATAAACAGCCGACCTTCGTATTTTTGGGCGAAAAATTTGAAAAGAGCAGTATCGTGCTGAGCAACCACGAGGGAACGGACGCACCGATGTCGTTGGAAATTTATTACGACGCACCGCTTAGAATGTGGGGTACGTATCAAATGAACTCGGGCTTGAAGAAGATGTATAAATACCAAACGCGGGTATATTATCACGAGAAAAAGGGTTGGAATTTACATTTGGCACGGCTGTTTTGTTTGCTTGCCAGTCCGCTTACAAACTTGTTTTATAAGGGCTTGGATTTGATTTCTACATATCAAGACGGCAGATTTTTGATTACCTTGCGTGAAAGCGTGAACGCGTTGAAGGACGGAGATAATATCGTCATTTTTCCCGAAGATTCCAAAAACGGATACTTGCCCGAGCTGGAAGGCTTTTACCACGGCTTTGCTTCCCTTGCGGAGCTGTGCGAAAGAAAGGGAGTGGACGCGCCCATCGTCGTCACTTATTTTAAGAAAAAGGAAAGAATTTACGTCATTGATAAACCCGTGTATTATCGGGATTTAAAAGCGCAAGGCCTTACGCGAGAAGAAATCGTGAAAAAATTGTTAGCGCGTTGTAACGAATTGGGGAAAATGACGTTTGATATTCCCAAAGGCGCGAAAGAATATTTTGCGGAAGACGCGGAAACGCAGCTTTTAAGCGAGATTGCGGCAGGCGAAGCGGTTGCGCTGGAAGCGTGAAAATAAGTTTTTAAAAGATTTTTTAGAAAGTAAAGCAAAAACGCTTGCAATTTTTGAAAAAATACAGTAATATAATAAGGCGCTTTGAGAAAGAGCGCCTTAAAAAATGCAGAGATGTCTGAGTGGTTTAAGGAGCACGATTGGAAATCGTGTGTGCGCCTGAAACGTACCGGAGGTTCGAATCCTCTCCGCTGCGCCAGCAACGTAAAAAAGACTTCGGCTATGACACCCGGAGTCTTTTTTTCTATGTCTCAGAGCTTCGGGTTGATTGTAAATTTTTCTATTTCTTTTCTCTTAAATTCGTCCATTACTCGCGTATAGACGTTTAACGTCATATCCGCTGTTGTGTGTCCCACGATTTGTTGGCATACGGTAACGTGTACGCCGCTTTCGGCGCAGCGCGTTATAAATGTATGCCGCAAGTCGTGTAAATGGTGGGTGGGACATAGTTTTTTAAATTCGCGGCTTGTTTGTTCAATCCCGAACGGAAAGACAATGCTATCGGGGGCTTGGTGGTATTTGCCCTGCTTTCGCGCTTTGCGCTCTTTTTTGTTCTGCCTGCATTGTCCTTCCAAGATAGCGGCGATTTCTTTATGATGAATAGTCTGTATTATGCCTTAAACGGGCAACCTGCGGAGGGAATTACTTATCTGGACGTTTCGATTGAAAGCCATTTGATGAGCTTTGCGGCAGAAGAGTCGCGCGTGAATGAAGGCGCGACGGTGCATATTCAAAAATAATCCCTTTTCGATTAAATAAACTCTTGATTTTGCTTCGACTATGTGATATAATGAGCTCAATGGTAAATAGGCGTTTATGGGGAGCTCAATATAAAAATGCACTAAAATGCAATGGGGAATTCGTAACGATAAACGGTCGTATAAGCAAATAAACAACAAGGAATATGACAATATTATGAAGGGTTTCAGCTTAGCAAAATGGATGTGGGTGGAAAAGGATTGTAAGCCAGATACATATGGCGAATTTTATGACGAATTTCAATGGGAAGAAGGTGACGTAAACTGCCTTCTTTCTTGCGATGGCGATTATACGTTGTATATCAACGGCAATTATGTAGCAAGCAATCAATACGGCGATTACGAGTGGTATAAGTCTTACGATAGCATCAATATAACGTCTTTTTTGAAAAAAGGTGAAAATACCATTGCGGTGCTTGTATGGCATTTCGGAACGGATAGTCAACGTTATATCAAAGCGCAAGCAGGGCTTATTTTTGAATTGCAGTCGAGTGATAGCGTATTGCTTGCAAGCGGTGAAAATACTCTTGCAAGATACAGCAAAGCGTATAAGCAAGGTGTAAAGAAGTTGGTAACCCGTCAGTTGGGCTTTTCGTTTTCGTATGATGCAACAAAAGAAGATAACTGGGAAACCACGGGGGAAGGCTTGCAACCTGCGGTATTTGTTAATAAAAATTGTTTATTTATCGAACGCCCGATTGAGAAGCTGAAATTACTTGAACGCGTACCTGGTACGGTCATTTTATCTAAAAACAACCATATATCATAGATTTGGGCAAGGAAACGGTAGGGCTTGTTTCGCTTGATTTTGTATCGCCAGCCGTTCAAAAAATGACGGTTGCGTGGGGGGAAGACTTACGTGGCGGTCACGTTCGTCAAAGAATAGAACATCGTGATTTT
>JAZSGC010000059.1:0-4926 GCA_045532525.1 Candidatus Scatosoma sp. | reverse complement strand
CGTAGACTGCCCCCACAAGCAAGCCTGCCCGTACAATGCCGAACAAATTTATATCGAAAACTGGAAAAAGAAAGGCTGTCCTGAAGATATTTGGCCGTATAACATTCCCGCAAAAGCGCCCGTCAACGAAGAAACGCTGCGCGCCGCACTCCAAGACGGCCCTTACGGCAGATGCGTATACCGCTGCGACAACAACGTCGTTGACCATCAGCTTACGACGATGACCTTTGAAAACGGTGTAAAGGCTACGCTGACGATGACCGGCTTTACCGCAGGCAGCGGCAGAAGATTCCACTTCCACGGCACGCTTGGCGAGCTACTTTTAGACGAAGCGGACAATCAAATCGTTTTACATAAATACGGCAAGGAAGCGGAAATTATTAGCTTGGAAGAACTGGAAGAAGGCGGTTACGCGCACGGTGGCGGCGACTTGTTCCTTATTAAAAAATTGTACGAAATTATGCAGGGCAACGCCGAAGCAGACACCAAGCTGGAAGCGTCCGTCGAAAGCCATTTAATGGGCATTTGCGCCGAAGAATCCCGTTTAAACGGCGGAAAGCTCGTTTTGGTGCACGAATAATTTCAAAGCAAATAAAAATTCATTTTTAGTAAAAAAGAGCAAACGCTTTGGCGTCTGCTCTTTTTATGTTGCCTTTTCGTATGCTTTTTACTCGATTTATCCCCAAATTTCTTCGGCGATTGCAAGCACTTCCTGCGGGGTTTGCGCTTGAAAGAGCTTTTCCTTAAACGCCGCAGCGCCGCGTTCACCCTTTACGTAAAACGCCGCCATCTTCCGCATAAACACGGTTGTAAAGCGTTCGTCGCATACCTGCCCCGTCCATTTTAATTGTTTACGGAACATTTCCAGCTTACTCTCCGTCGGTTTTCCCGTCAACGCACAAAAGATTTGCGGATGAAACAATGCCGCGCGCGCCACCATTACGCCGTCCGCGCCCGTTTCGCTTAACAGCTTTTCCGCATCCGCATTTGAAAACACGCCGCCGTTGGCAATCACGGGGATTTGCACCGCTTGCTTCGCCGCCGCAATTTCAGCAAAATTTACGTCGCCCGCGTATATTTTATCTTTCGTTCTGCCGTGCACGGTAATCAAACTTGCACCCGCGCCTTCCATTCGTTTTGCAAACTCCGCGGTGACGAGCTTATCCGCGGAAATGCCGATACGGAACTTCACCGTAATGATTTTTCCGCTTTTTACACATTCTTTAACAATCTTTTCCGCCAAAATCGGGTTTTCTAAAAGCGCGCTGCCTTCGCCATTTTTGTAGATTTTCGGCACGGGACAACCCATGTTGATATCCACGATAGGAAAGGGCGCAAACGCTTCGTGTTCACACGCCGCGCGCATAATATCGGGGTCGTTACCAAACACCTGCGCCGCGCAAAGCCCTTCGTTTTTGTCGGTATGTAATAGATCCTTGGTGTTTTCGCTGCCGTATTTTAAGCCTTTTGCGCTCACCATTTCCGTATAGCAAAGCCCCGCGCCGTAGCCCTTACACAGCCGGCGGAACGGATAGTTTGTATATCCCGCCAAAGGCGCAAGAAATACGTTGTTTTCGATTGTGACGTTCCCTATGGTTATCGGCGTTAAACGCATACCTGCCCCCTTGTTTTTCATAAATTCACGCAAAAAAATACCGTCGATGAGCAATTATTTTTGCAGGTTTTTCTTTGCTTTTTTATAGTATTCGTCCCATTCCTGTTCGGAAAGGCTGGTAACGGTTTTTCCGTCCGCGAGCGCAAGAGCTTCGGCTTCCGTAAACCGTTTTGCAAACCGCTCCGCACTCTCCTTCAACGCCTTTTCACAGTCCGCGCCCGCCTTTCTGCCGATATTGACCGCGGCAAACAGCACGTCGCCCAGTTCCTTTTCCGCTTCCGCCGCGTCGCCCGCGCGATAGGCTTGGAAAAATTCCTCTAATTCCCCTTTCAAATGCTCCGCCGCAGCTTCCACGGACGAAAAATCCATACCCGCTTTCGCCGCGCGCTTGCCGATTTTTTGCGCGCGCATTGCCGCAGGGAAGCACTTGGGCACGTCGTTGACCGCGTCTGCATACGTGACTTGATGCTTTTCCGTCATCTTATTCTTTTCCCAAACGGAAAGCGCGCTGCTCTCGTCCTGCGCCTTATCCTGACCGAATACGTGCGTGTGACGGCTGATAAGCTTGGTACAAATCCCCGTCAAAACGTCGCTGAGATTAAACGCGCCCGTTTCTTCTTTCATTACGGAGTGGAAAATAACCTGCAACAAAATATCGCCCGTTTCTTCCAAGATTTTTTCATCGTCGTCGCAATCGATGGCGTCTACCAGCTCGTACGCTTCTTCCACCGCCGACATCTTTATTGAAGCGTTCGTTTGCACCTTATCCCAAGGACAGCCGTTCGGCGCGCGCAAACGCACCACGATTTCCTTTAAATCGTCTATGGTAAAGCGTTGTTTTTCAAGCAAATCCACCTGCTCCAACGCCACCGCCGAAGTATAATCGTACACCTTTTGCCTATCCAGCTCAAACAGCGAAATTTTCTTGGCTTTTCCGTCGCGAATGTACCGTACTTCGCTTTCTTCGCCGTACAAATTCCCCAACGCCAGCTTGATATCGCTTGCCAACGACGGATCGTCCAAGTCGTAAACGATAAGGGGCAGACTCAACGCGCCCGCCTGCACTTTTTCTTCCAGCTCGTAAGCGGAAACCGCCGTATACGAGCAATCGGTAAAATTCGCCGCACGCACAAGCGCCGTCGTTTTGGATACCCCGTCGATGATTTCTATTTTTCCGCGCGTGCGCTTAATAAGCGCCTTTACCGAATTATCTTCGGTGGACGCTCCGTCTACAAGATACACGCTGTCATTCCCCTGTTCCACGACCGCTTTCGCTAAATTTTTAGCCAAAGTAGCAAAATTTCGGCTGCTTTCGTATACACTGTCCAAACAAATATGCGGCACGCCGAGCGCAAGCACCGTTTGATAGGACTTCGTCCGCGCCGTGCGCACAACGATTTTTCGTCCCGCTTTCACCGCGGAGAGAATACATTCTTCCCCGCGCTTGGTCAAATCCCCCTGCTCTACGCCCAAACCGATTACCGTAATCATCTTTCGTTACTCCTTTCGTTTTTTGCTTGCGATAAAATTATACATCAAATCCAGCAAAAACGCAACCAAATACGCAAGGTTTGTCGCGTAAGCCAAGCCCAAAATAGACACGGACGGCTTTTGCAGTAAAAAATAATAAACCGCCGTTTTTAACGAAAGCGCAATCAACCAAGAAATCGCCGCATATTGCGGTTTGCCCTGCGCCGTAAGACACGCGGACAGCGTTTGCGTACAGGACAGCGTGAACGCACTCACCGCCAGCGCGCGGGTAAGCCCCACCAGCGTTTGCGCTTCTTCGGGCGTTAAGCTTCGATATACGATTTTCACGGCGATGTCCGCAAAGAGATACAACCCCACCGCGCACGGCAACGCTACCGCCGCCGTAATAAAAAGCGAAAACCGCACCCGCCGCCGTACTTCGTTCCGCTTGCTTTTTTCCACCACCGCCGCGGAAACCACGGGCACGCTCGCCGCCGCTATGCCATAGCAAACGGAAACGGGCAAATTCATCAGCGTTACCGCCCCGCCCGAAAATAAACCGTATAACGTAACGGCGTCCTGCGCATACGCCGATAGCAGCCTTGGCGCAATCATACTATCCAAAAGTGTGGACAACGGCAAAAGCAGTCCGCTGAACGTAACGGGTATGCTCAACCTTAAAATAGGCTTCAACGCATACCTGCCCCCGTCGTTTATTCCTTTTTCCGCTTTTTTTGAACGCTTATAGACCACGAATAGCAATAAGAGCGTAAAGGCTTCGGATAAGGTTACGGCAAGCAACAGCCACACCACGGTGTTTGCGATATTGTCACGAAAAAGATAGGCGAACAGCAACCCCAGCCCCACCTTTACCACCTGCTCGGCAATCTCGGAAAGCGCCGTGGGCGTCATATCGTTTTTGCCTTGAAAATATCCGCGAAAAACGGATATCGCCGACACCAACGCCACGGAGGGCGCCAACACGTAATATCCGCCCAGCACTTCCCCCGCACCCTGTGCGTTGGAGATAAACGGCGCAACAATCGCCATTAACGCCGTCGCCACAAGCCCTACGCAAACAAATAGCTGCATCGCTCGCTTGAAAAGAGGCTGCGCCGATTCCCCCTTACCGATGCGCTCTGCCGTCAGCTTGGCTATCGACGAAGCGATACCCGTAGCGGAAAGGGTAAGAAAAAGACAGTATACGGGATAGACCAGCTGATACAGCCCAAGCCCCCGCCCGCCGATAATGTTCGTCAGCGGAATACGGTATAACCCACCGATGGCTTTGGCAATAAAGCCGCCAAGCGCAATCCACGCCGCGCCCTTTAAAAAACCGCTTTTCGAGTTGTCTTCCGTGCCACGCGGATTTTCTTGCCCTGCTTGCCCTACTTGTCCCAAGCCTCTCCGCAACCGATGTTCCGCTGATTTTTCCATACGCCACCCCGCATTTAAACTTTTTTGTAAATAGTTTGCGGAAAAATTTCTTTTTTATTGCCGCGGCGGACAATTCTTACGTAAAATATAAAAATTCCCGCCGCGCTTATACACAGCAGGAAAATTTTCACCGTTCAAAGGTGGATGTATTCGGCTTTTCTACGCGGAATAACGCATAGCGTTATTTGCCTTGCTTGGCTATTTGTTGCTTCCAGCAACTATGGCACATCGCCACGTACGAATCGTTGCCGCCGATTAGAATTTGTCCGCCTTCTGTCACCACGTTCCCCGCGCCGTCAATACGCGCGTTGACAATGGCTTTTTTGCCGCAACCGCAGATGGTTTTGATTTCCGTAATAGAATCCGCAACTTCAAAAAGGCGCAAGCTGCCGGGGAATAATTTG
>JAZSGC010000015.1:0-3179 GCA_045532525.1 Candidatus Scatosoma sp. | reverse complement strand
CGGATAATTATTATAAGAGTGAAAGCTCGCCGAATACCTGCGTACTTTATTCGACGGAAATTATCGGCGTGGAAATTGCGGACGATACGGCGTATCCGCCTATGGAAGGCACAAAAAAATTGATTTCTTCGGCTTTGGTGGACAGTACCTATATTGACACCAATGCAGATTGTACGGAATTCGCGCCTTTCGGCTTTACTTCTGTGTCGAAATACGTTGCAAGCCCGTCTTGGACGGCATCCTACGCGCTTACGAACGGTTACAATGAAAGGGCTTTAACCGAGTATTCAGACGTTTGGTTTGCACTTCAATTTAAGAATTCCGTTTGGATTAGAGTTTTCTCAACAACGAATACAGACATTGGTAAAAACGGCGGATGGATCTATTTCCATTTAAAGCAGACGGGGGATTCCGTTTGGACGATTGAAATGCGTTATCACGATACGCAGATCTTTACGTTGGAAAACCAAAACGGTACGACGATTAAAGAGATTCTGTATGATGCAGGTTCTGCAAATGCGGCAGACGGAGCAAGCGTTGTTATCCGTTCTAACAGTGGAAACGCTTATGCGGATGGGGCAATTCTTTATTCTACGGAAGTGCGGGTATTAGGTGAAGAGATTACGCCTGAACCGCCTGTAGAAATCGGCGTTGCACCTGCATTGAAGGACACGTTTGCAACGGGGGCTTCGGCGTTTAGAACGAACGGGGCAAATTCTGGCTTGCAAGCTTACGTTGACGAGTTTGGCGTAACGGCTCCCTACGGCTTTACGACGGTAAACGCTTTCACGGACAGCGCGAATTGGACGAGCGGCGCCTTTGGTTTGAACGCTTATGGGAACGACAGTCTTTCGGCTTTCAATGAGGTTTGGTTTGCGGTCAAGTTGGTTGGGGCTGCTTGGCAGTACGGTTTGAATGGGGCAACTACGAATACGAGCGTTGTTTCCGATATCGAAAATGCAGAGTGGTGGTATTTCCACTTGACAAAAACAGGTACGACAACGTGGCGCGTGGAAGTTCTTGATGAGAACGGTGATGCGATTGTTACGATGGAAAGCGCAGACGGTGCGGCTGTGTATACCGTAAGCGGCGGTACTACAAATAGGCCCGAAAACGGTCTCGCAACAATCTTGTATGGCGACGGAAACAAGAGCACGGACAAAAATTGGATGTTGATCCGAGGTAAAACGGCGGATGTGCCTGCGTATATCTATGCAACGGAAGTGCGTGCGGTGCGTTCGAGCGTGGAAGGGGACCGAGTGATTTGGTCTGCTTTGGAAAACGCAGCGCCCACGAATGAAATAGAAGTTCCCGACGGCTATACTTCCGTTTATAAGAAAGAGAACTTTGAAAAAGGCAAGCTTGCGACGTTGGATATTTCAAATAACGGGTATACGAATTTTAATTTCGCAATTTTTGCGAATAAAAATCTTACCCTTCGCGGCGTAACGCTCGAAGCAAATAAGACGTATTGCGTGACGCTGCAAAAAGTGGACGCGGGCTGGGATGTCAGCGTTCAGCATATGTCCGCCGAGGTAATGCAATTTACGTTGAACGGCAATACGCTTGCATATATTTTTGCAAGCTTAAATCCTACGGACGCTACGACGACGGTGTATTGCACGGAAGTGCGTGCAATACACGTCTGTTTTGGCGGTGAAGCAAGCTGCACGGAGCCTGCCGTTTGCGAATATTGCGGCAAGGAATACGCGCCTGCAAACGGACACGGCGAAAAAGTTTGGGTGGACGATGCATATCGTTGCAAAGACTGCGGTGAAGTTTACGGAACGGTCGTAACGGAGTTAGAAGAACAAGACGTGGTCCTTTTTCAAAACGCAACGGCTGCAAGCTTTAATGCGCAGAGCGCAAACGCGGTGATTGACCTTTCAAGCGTCACCGATTTGACAATCGAAGACGGTGAAACGCAGATAACGCTTGGGAAGGACGTTTATAATGCTACGGTTGCGGATAAAAAACTGACTTTTGCGGTAAAGCCGCAAGACGTATTCGGCGAATATACGGCAACCTTTGCGCTTACAATCGCAGGTAAGGAATTTACGATTGAGGCTCCCGTTTTGGTAGTGACAAACCAAGTTACTACGACGGCAGGCTTGAAAGCGATGAAAGAAGTTCTCCGCGGCGCAAACCTTGCGGCGGCAACGTCGGCAGGGATCGGCGGTATCGGCGGCGAAAATACGATGAACGGCGACGGATATTATACGCTTGGCGCGGACGTTGTTGTAAATACGGGTGGCGAATATAATCCCTATCGCGGATTTGCGTTCGGTACCCCTTCGGTTGCGTTCAAGGGTACGTTTGACGGCAGAGGCTACGCTTTAAAGAATTATCGCTCAAACACGGCTACTTGGGCGACGGATTATGTGTATCAGGACGCGCAAATTGGAGGGAAAGAGTATTTAGAATCCTCCTTGTTCGGCGTTATGGACGGCACGATTAAAAACGTTGCATTCGTAAATGCAAAGGTTGGCTCATACGCAAACCTGATTCACTCCGGTACGGGTACGGTACAAGACGTTTACGTGCAGATAACGGACGTGCAAAACCATTCGACCGGGGCAAAAAGTCCTTTCTTTGTCTATGGACAAGTGGACGCAGGTACGCTTAGAAACGTAGTGTTTGATTACACGACGTACAGCACTACCTATCCGACGGCGAATTTTGAAGCGGCAACGGGTAGGGCGTTCAAGGCGGAAAACGTAGCGGTTTACAATTTCTTGGAAAGCTATAAGAATAAGGTTTATTATAATCAAGCTGCGAACGTGGCGACGAATGGTGCGGAAGAAGGTATCTATGTAACGTATACCGACGGCACGAACAACGGCGGCGCGTTTACGATGAGCGCGTTAAACGACGAGCTTTGGGCGGTAGTAAACGGCGTACCTACTTTTAAGAGCCTGGCGGCGGACGCAGAAACGGTGGCGCCTCCTACACAGGAAAGCGAAGTGGGCGAGCTTGGCTATTATATCGCTTGGGATTCGAACGCCGAAGGCGCGTACGACGCGGCGGAACTTATTAAATCGGTAACGGAAATTTCGACGGGGAAAACACTGACGGACGGCGCCGCAAAACCGAGTGAGGAAGACAGGAAGCAAATCATTGTCGGGACGTATGACGAATATTACGGCTACCTTGCAAATCAGCCGGTGTTGGAAGAGAAC
>JAZSGC010000119.1:0-5085 GCA_045532525.1 Candidatus Scatosoma sp. | reverse complement strand
TCGCCGCGCGCCTTTGCCGCCGCGATATACACGCCGAGATTTTCTTTGACCTTTTGCTGACCTACGTAGTCCGCCATTACCTTGGGGCGAAGCACGTTTTCTTCTACGTCGTATTCGGTTTTTGTGCTGACGAGTAAATTTCCCTCGCCGTAATCTTCATCTTGAAACATATTTTTTTTCCTTTTTTCTACAACGCCATATTGTGCCGTGGGTTCTCCGTTGGTAAAACGGCGGAAATGCGAGCAAGACAAGGCGTTGCGCGCACGCCGACAGGAGCGTACTATACGTACGTGACTTAGGCGCGCCGAATTCTGCTTGCCCTATCTCAGCAGAGAAAACGGCGGAGATGCGAGCAAGACGCGAAGGGCGCGGCTTTTCCGCAGGGAGTTTACTTGGCGTAAATGACCAAGGAAAAACGCAAGCCCGACAAAGTATTGCGACGCATATACGTCGTTTTTTAGAAACCTTGGAGAGACTTCATTATCACTTCTTCCACCGTCGACGCGCCTAAATCACGCGCCTTCTTCACGGCTTGTACGCTTTCCGTTCTCGTAAAGCCTAACCCCATCAACGCCGAAACCGCTTCTTCGTCCTGCGCCGAAAGTTTGGCGTTTGCCGCAGGCGTTTCCGTCCTTGCCGTCAAGCTGTCGCCGCTTGCACCCAAAACTTCGGCAGCGGAAATCTTGCCGTGCAATTCCAACACGATTTTTTCCGCCGTCTTTTTGCCTAAGCCTTTTACCGTGCTCAGCCGCTTGACGTCCGCCGTCGCCACCGCCAAAGCAAAGTCGTCCGCGCTCAACGTCGCTAAAATGGAAATCCCCATTTTTGGACCGACCCCCGAAACGGAAATCAGCTTTAAAAACAGTTCCTTTTCCTGCGTGGTATCAAACCCGAACAGGGTAACGCCGTCTTCTTTGACCTGCAAATAAGTAAAAATTTCGGTAACTGCGCCCACCGTCAGCTTGCGGAACACGCTGCCCGTGCAATAAGCTTCATAGCCTACGCCGTTGACGTCGATAATCACCGTTTCCGCCGTGGTCGCTAATACTCTTCCTCTTAAATACGCTATCATAATTTTTTCGTCCTATCTTGCTTTTTGTGTGTTTCGTTGGTTACGGCTTCTTTTTGGGCGATGAAACGGAAGCTCTGCCCACGCCCGTCACGCCGCTGATTCCCGTGGCGTTTTGCAGGGCGTTTACCGTGCTTGCCGAAGAAAAGCCGCCGCCCGATTTGCCACGCTTACTCGCCTTTGCCCCCGCCGCCATCAACTCTTGATAGGCGCTGGCAGGGGCGGTATTTTTACCCTTAGCTCTCGTCATATTCCCCACGGCGAACAGCTCGCCAAACCGACTGGAAAAGCCGTGACAGAGCGCAATCCCCAGCGCGTCCGCCGCGTCGTCGGGCTTAGGTACGGTTTGCAAACGGAGCATTGACGTAACAACGGACTGGATTTGGTGCTTGTCCGCTTTGCCATACCCCGTCAGGGCTTGTTTGATTTGCATCGGCGTGTATTCGTACAGCTTGCCGCAAGCCTTTACACAGGTAAGTAGCGCCACACCGCGAGCGTGCGCCACCGCAATACCTGTGGTAATATTTTTGGAAAAGAATAATTCTTCCATTGCCACTTCGTCGGGGCGGTATTTATCGAGTATCTTTTTTACCCCTTCTTCCAGCATTGCCAAACGAACGGGCAAGCCTTCTTCTTTGGGGGTGACGACCACGCCGTAATCCAGCGCGCGGAAGTTGCCGCGTTCGTCCTTTTCAATTACGCCGTAGCCCAAGGTTGCAATTCCCGGGTCAATACCCAAAATAATCATTTTTATCCACCTGTTCTTTTTACAGCTTTTATTATACCGCAAACAACGGAGTTTGTCAAGTTTTCCGAATACTTAACCGCGGTTTCATCGCATCGTATGAAAATTTTTTTAAAAAACGCAAAAAAATGTGTCAGTGGTCTATTGACAAAACCTAAAAAGGTGCTATACTGTTTGCGCGACGGCTCGGAAGCGATCCCCTTTTCGCTTTTTTGCTAACGCAAACGCAATGCCTTGGCGGTTTTTTGCATTTCCGTAAGAATAAATTTTTCGGGAGTGAGTGAAATATGAAAATGAAACTGTTTAAAGTATTGCATTTTTTCGGCTTGGACGCGCTTTTGGTGAGAGCGTTCGAGAAACTGGTGACTGCGCTGAATAAGAAACTCTCCGCAATCAAGGCTGACTTTGATTATTTCCTCAGCTGTCACCAGCCTTGTTGTGAGCAAGCTGTTTAGCTTGCTTATGCAAATAGGCAACCGCTTTTTATATAAGCGATAATTGCGCCCCCGAACGTCCTTCCCGTTCGGGGGAATTTTCTTTTGTAAAACAAAAAGAGCGTTATTGAAACGCTCCTTCCGTTCTCTTTTGTTGAAAAGGGCTTATACAGCTTTGATTGCGCCAACGGGGCATCCGTCTTCGCAAGCGCCGCAGTCCACGCATTCGTCGTTGATCACGTAAATGCCGTTGTCGCCCAAAGAAATTGCGCCTACGGGGCAGGTTTCTTCACAAGCGCCGCAAGCAACGCATTCGTCCGTAATGATATGTGCCATAATTGTTTACCTCCGTTTTTTTGCTTTCTGTGTATATTATATCACAAGTTTTTTAATTAGTAAAGGTTTGATACGGATTTTCCGTAGATTTTTTTTGGAAAATTCCACAGGTCTTTTATTTTTTTGGGTTTTTTCGGGCTGTTGCCCGTCTTCCACAGCAGCTTTACAATTTAATAACGCCCATATCCAGCAGGACGTCCGCAAGCTTTGCAAAGGACTGCGGCGAAAGGGTTTCCCCCCGCGCCTTTTCGTCTACGCCCGCGGCAAAAAGTGCGGCTTTCGCTTGTTCACGGGGCAATTTAAAGGTATTTACCAGGTTATTTTCTAAGGTTTTACGGCGATTTAAAAAGGCGCATTTTACCGTTTGGCGGTATGCTCTTTCGTCTTTCACCGCGACCCTGCCCCTATCAAATTCAATTTTTACCACAGCAGAGTCCACGTTGGGGCGGGGATAAAACAGCGTTCTGGGTACGCGTTTTACCACCTTTGCCGTGCCCTTTAAGGCGATTGCCGCGGTGATAGAGCCGTATTCGGGCGTGTTTTCCTTGGCGCAAAAACGGTCGGCAACCTCTTCCTGCACCATCACGGACAAGCCCTGCACCTTGTCGCTTTCTTCCAAGAGCTTGGTGACGAGCGGCGTGGTGATATAGTAGGGCAGGTTGGCAACGACGGTGTATTCGCCGATTTCTTTTTCAAATTCCTTTAAGTCCAGCTTGTTGAAATCGCGGAAAATGACTTCTACGTTGTCTAGCCCCGCCAAGGTTTCCGCAAGGACGGGCTGTAAATCCTTGTCGATATCAAACGCGTAAACACGCTTTGCCGCTTCCGCCAAAGCACGCGTCAGCGTACCTGCTCCGCAGCCGATTTCCACTACGGTGGTATTCTTGTCAATGCCCGACGCGTCTACGATGGAACGCAAAAGATTGCCGTCCGATATGAAGTTTTGCCCGAATTGCTTTTTGAAATGAAAGCCGTGTTTTTCGAGAATTACGCGAAGCTCTTGCATAAAAATCCTTTGGCGGCGGAAGTCTTATTCTTCGTCGCCGAGAAAATCTCCGTTTTGATCCACGAAAATTTTCCCCGTTTTTTTGTTGCGCATTACGACAATGCGCCCCTTTTTGAGTATTTGATAAAAAGCGTCTTGGGGGTTGTAAAAAAGATATGCCCAGCCGCTATCCAGCTTGTCTTTTAAGTCAAACGCACAAATTGCCCTGTATACGTCTTCCGTGACGGGAATAAAAAAAGCGTCCCCTTGCGAATGGTCTGCGGATAAATCAAAAAGCACCGCCAAAGCAATATGTACGATACCGCCCGTTTTTTGCGTAGCGAGCGCAAGCTCCGCTTCTTTCCAAGGTACAAATTTTTGGTTTTCTTTAATTTCGTCGAATACCTGCTCCCCTTCTTCCTTGCTTTGCTCCCACTCCGCAGTAAGTCCGTCTTTTGTGAAAGTGAAGGACCAGTAGCTGTATTCGTCTTGGATTTTTATCTCGTCTTCCGTGACGGGCTTCGGCTCTTTAAAAAGATAGCCAAAGCGCGCGATTTCCCTTGGAAGCATTTCTTTGCGGTTGAGCCACGGCGTGAACAGCCCCAAGGAAAGCAAGCCAACAAACAGCGTGCAAGCCGTATAAATCAACATTGCCGTTTCATATTTTTCTTCGCCGTTTTTTGCCATCAGTACGCAAAGCACGATTAAAGGAACGAGCGTGAGCGTAAGCCACGTCGGCAAAAAAATGGCAAGAAATTTTTTACGGATATTGGAGAGTGTAGGTTGTTTACCGTGCATAGAGTACTCCTTTGGAATTGGAAGTTTGTATAGCCTATCTCAGCAGGGAAAAACGGCGAAGATGCAAGCAAGACAAGGAAAGTGCGGCTTTTCCGCAGGGAGTTTACTAAGCGTAAATGACCAAGGAAAAACGCAAGCTTGACGCTGTATTGCGACGCATATACGTCCGTTTTTTAGGAATCGGTGATGTATTTGCGTACGTATAAAGGAATCTTCGCACTCTCCGCAAGGCATTTGCACGCCGCCACTTCTTCTTCACCGATACAATCGACGATGGAGAAACGGCAGTTAATATCGTTTCTGCGGCAAAGCTTGGCAAATTCTACCAAGCCTTCAAAGCCCGCTTCTTTGAATTGAGAACGGCAAATGGGTTGATATTTTTCGTAGCACGAAGCGTTGAGCGAAATGTTGACAAAATCAATTTTGTCCTTTAATTCGGGGACGATGTCACGCTTGTTGATAAGATTGCCCTGCCCGTTGGTGTTTAAACGGGTCTTTAACCCCTTTTCGTGGAAGAAATCGCACAGCGCAAGCATTTCCGCTACCTTATAGGTAGGTTCGCCAAAGCCGCAAAATACGGCTTCCTTGAAACGGGTCAAATCCCCCATTGCGTTTGCCGCGGCAATCACCTTTTCCACCGTGGGATCGCCGTTTTTCAGCCATAAATAGTTGCCGTAATAGCTGGAACGCTCGTTACGTACGCAAAAATCACAGGCGT
>JAZSGC010000093.1:0-3481 GCA_045532525.1 Candidatus Scatosoma sp. | reverse complement strand
ACAACGTAGCAAACACGTTTATGCTTTTCACGCGTGGTAAGCTCGGGATTTTCGCCGCTACGCGCCGCCGCAAGCGCGGCTTCTACGGGAACGGTGTACTGCTTCGCATCCTGCACTCCGTCAATCCGACGAATGGCGTCCGAATGCCCTTGGCTAACCCCTTTTCCCCAGAAGGTATAGTCCTTCCCGCAGGGCAAAATTGCGTCCGAATAAGCTCGCGTCAGCGAGAACATACCAGGATCCCAGCCGACGGAAACGACCGCCGTCTTTTTCGCCGTCGCCGCCGCTTCTCCCACCGCTGAAACGTGCGCAGGGATCTTGGCGTGCGTATCAAAGCTATCCACTACGTTGAAATATCTTGCCAAATCGGGCGTTTGGGTGGGCAAATCGGTGGAGCTTCCGCCGCAAAGAATCATCACGTCGATCTCATTTTTCATCGAATAAACGTCCTTCGCCGCGTACACGGGTGCATCAAATGCCGTTTTTACGCTTGCAGGATCGCGACGGGTAAACACCCCCACTACCTGCATATCCTGATTTTGACGGCAGGCAAGTTCTACCCCCCTGCCCAAGTTGCCGTAGCCGTAAATTCCGATACGAATACTCATTTTCTCACCTTTCATGGTTTTACTACGCTCTATTATAGCATATGCAAACGCATTTATCAAGCGTTGACAAGGATTTTTTTTGTGGAATTCTTTATAGCAAATATAAGCAAAAATTATTAAAAAGGCTACGTCACAGAGAGTGGTTGATTTTAGCTAAAATTTATTTTTGCGAATTGACGAGAAAAATCAAGCAAAGGATGTGACAGAGCCATTAAAAAACCTGCGAAAGCGTTTTGCCTTCGCAGGTCGTCTATCAATACATTTCGATGTATGCGTCGCGTTCCGCGCCGACGGAAACGTATTTAATTTTGCAGCCGCAGGCTTCTTCCAAATAACGCACGTAATCGAGCGCTTCCTTGGGCAGGTCTTCCACCTTTCTGCAATGGGAAATATCGCAGTTCCAGCCCTTCACCGTCTTGAAGACGGGCTTGCAGTCGTCCAAAACGTCGATGAACGGGAATTCGTGAATAATTTCACCGTTCAGCTCGTACGCTACGCAAACTTCAATTTCCTCATAGCCCGAAAGAACGTCCATCTTCGTGAGCGCAATTTCCGTCGCGCCTTGGCAACGAATCCCGTAGCGAGAAGCCACGATGTCGAAAGGCCCAACTCTTCTAGGTCTGCCTGTTGCCGCGCCGTATTCGCCGCCGAGATCACGCAAGAACTTCGCCTTTTCGCCAAAGTATTCCGCCGTGAAAGGCCCTTCCCCTACGCAGGTGGAGTACGCCTTCATAATCCCGATCGAGTTCGTCAGCTGCAACTGCGGAACGCCTGCCCCGATGGGCGCGTAAGCCGCAATTGTCGAAGACGACGACGTGTAGGGATGGATCCCGAAGTCGATATCACGCATCGCGCCAAGCTGCGCTTCGAACATAATGTTCTTGCCCTGCGCGTTCGCTTCCGTCAGGTACAAGCCGACGTCGCAAACGAAGGGCGCAAGCGCCTTGCCGAACTCTTCAAAATACGCGATGATGTCTTCCGTCTTTACAGGCTCTGCATGGTAGCCGCCCACAACGGTCAGGTTTTTCCACTCTACGATATCCGCAACGCGAGCGTAGAGCTTTTCCGTATTCAAAAGCTCGCCCATACGGAATGCCTTTTTATAGTATTTGTCCGCGTACACGGGCGCGATCCCGCGACGGGTAGAGCCGAACTTTTTGCCTGCAAGTCTGTCTTCTTCCAAGCAGTCCTGCAAAACGTTGTACGGCATCGTAATCACCGCACGGTCGGAAATCTTCAAGTTTTCAGGGGTGATTTTAATCCCCGCTTCCTTTAATCTTGCCATTTCCCCGCAAAGGTGCTTGATGTCAATTACCATGCCAGGGCCCATTACGTTGACAACGTCTTCACGCAAAATCCCCGACGGCAACAAGTTCAAAATGAACTTACCGCGTTCGTTGATAACGGTGTGCCCTGCGTTGTTTCCGCCTTGGTAACGGCAAACCACGTCAAACTTTTCCGAAAGCAAGTCTACCATTCTCCCCTTGCCTTCATCGCCCCAGTTGATACCGCAAATCGAAGTAAGCATCTGTATATCTCCACAATCTTTTTCGCACCAGAGCATAAAAATAAGCACTTTTTCGCCGCAAAGTGAAAAAATGCTTTTCTCAGGTTGCAACTTATTATAGCGCATTTTTTCCCCTTTGTCAACTTAAACCGCCCTATTTCTTATAAATATTTCGCCCATGATAATGAAATTTCAAAAAGGGGTTGACATTCCAAAAAGAAAGGCGTATAATATAAAACACTTGATAAAATCAAGGAGAAAAAGGATTATGGGAAGCATAGGAAGATATTTTATCGAAGTATGGTTCAGCAACGGTGAACACGGATATTTGATGGACATTTACGACGGCGGCTTGATGCTGACCGACCACCCCGACGCGGCGCAACGCTTTTTGACAAAGTCTGGCGCGCTTGGATATTTTGACAGCGTTCGCGATATGCCCAGCGCATTCGACGGTAGCGCGTATATCGTAAACGCAGACGTTGTTTGGTAAAGGTTAAATTATGTATTGTAGAAATTGCGGACAAAAATTGTCCTTACGCTTTTGTGAAAACGAAGGGCTAGTGCCCTATTGCAATCAATGCGAGAACTATATGTTCCCGCAGTTTTCCGTTGCGGTTTCGATGGTTGTCACCAACCGCGCGCAGGATAAAATCCTGCTCGCTAAGCACGCGGACGACGATGATTTTATCCTGTTTGCAGGCTATGTGAAAAAGGGAGAAAACGCTGAAAAGACCGTGCCCAGAGAAATCAAGGAAGAGCTTGGCTTGAACGTCGTCAAGGCAAAGTATATGTCTTCGCGCTACCACGCGCCGAAGGATATCCTGATGCTCAATTTTATCGTGGTCGTGGAAGAGAATAAGCCCATCAAGCTGAACGAAGAAATCAACGAAGCGCGCTGGTGCTCCCCCGACGAAGCGCTTACGCTTATCCGTAAGGGCACGACGGCGGAATACTTCTTGATAAACGCCGTAAAGGAATTGAAGCGAAAAATCTAACGTCCTTAAAGCAACAAAAAAGAGCCTTTTGTAAGGCTCTTTTTTTGGTTAACAACGTCTATTAAATAATCTTCCAATGATTATAAGGGGTCAATATCCCCTCCTTATAAAGGTGAGAATCATTCGACCATTGCAGGAGCTTCGGCGGCGCGGCGTCTGCATTGTCGTCAAAATGAAAAACCGTCACGGATGAATGCGTCAACTCGCACCTGGTAGCCACATACGGATACGGAAGATCCATCAGGCTGCTTAAAAACGCCTTCCCGAAGCCTTCGTGCGCAAACAGCGCTACGCGCTTTTCTTCCTGCCCTTCCACGCGTTTTTGCAAAGAACGGTAGCAAGCGTTTTTCCGATCGTGCTCAAATCCC
>JAZSGC010000074.1:0-3178 GCA_045532525.1 Candidatus Scatosoma sp. | reverse complement strand
TTTTTTATCTTAATTTGTCTTTACCGAGTGCGCTCAAATGGGCAAACCATTCGATTTCCTCGCTCTGACGGGCTATTACCTTGTGGGTAATGTAAAGTTCTCTCTTTTCCGCTTCGGCTTTCCCTGCCGCAACCGCCGCTTCTACTGCGGCAGCGCTGCCCTCTACCTTGATTGCCATAACCAAAGGCACGCGAGCGGCGTCTCCCGCTGCGGGCTTGTTTTTATCGATTGCCACAACCTTTACGTCAGCGGCTTTCGCCATAGCGTCCGCAACCACGATTGAGGTTGCAAAGCCGAATACTTCTATCATTCCAAGAGCCATATCGTTCTCCTTAAAGATAAGTGAAATTTTTACTTTGTAAAAGTGAAGTTATTGCGTAGTGAAATTTTTGCTTTGCAAAAGTGAAGCTTTTGTCTTCGCCGAAAATTGCGGCTTTCTTTATCCTTCTTAACTTGCCACAACGGCAAACTTCACTAGAATTTCGTTCAAACTTCACCGTGGCATAGCCACAACTCCACCGTTTATTTTGCGACGTAGCAAATCTTAATACCCTTTTGCGCAACGTTCGTTTCCATCGCTTCGTTGAGCTTGTCGAGGGGATATTCGTGCGTAATCAAATCGCAAACGGGAATGTTCATCTCTCTTGCTTGGCGAAGGAACGCCATCGTCGTAGGATAATCGTCCGCCGAGTAGTCCCAAGAACCAACGAGGTTGATTTCCTTGTTGCACATTGCAAAGTGAGGATTTACGTTGTATTCGCCGTTGTTGACGAAGAATCCCATTTCGCAAAGACCGCCGCCGCGACGGATGTATTCAAAAATATCCTTCGCTGCCGCAGGTGCGCCCGTGCATTGGAACGCGAAGTCCGCGCCCACGCCGTTGGCTACGCTCTTTACAAGCTTGACTCTTTCTTCCAGCGTAGGAACTTCTTTAAAGTTGATAATCGTTTTTGCGCCAAGCTTTTTCGCCGCGTCCAAACGCATCGGCGTACCGTCGATAGCGATGATATGGTTGATACCCGCCGCGCGCAATACGCTGATCATTACCAAGCCGACAGGGCCAAGACCTTGAATAAGGACTTTGGAGTTGAAATTGATAAGCCCCGTGGTTTGCGCTCTCTTCAAAGCGTGTACGCATACGCAAGCAAGCTCTAAAATCATTCTTTCTTTCAGGTTCAGGTCGTTGACTACGAAATAGGTAGAACCCTTACCGCGAATGAGAAGATATTCCGCGAACCAGCCCGTGAACGGGTTGGCGTCGCTGTGGGGAATAAGCCCGAACACGCCCTGCTTATCGCAAAGGTTGGTGTTTGCGGGGTGATTGCGGCAAACGTGGCATTCGCCGCAGCTGATAACGCTGGTAACCAGCTTATCACCGACTTTGATGGGCTTGCCCGACGTGTCCGCCTTGATGTTTTTGCCCAGGTATACGATTTCCCCCGTACCTTCGTGACCGAGCGTTACGGGAATAATCCCGAACGGGTCCACTTTCCATTCGTGTACGTCCGTACCGCAAACGCCGCAACCTTCTACTTTTACGAGAATGTCGTCGTCCGTCAAAGCGGGAATGGGGAATTCTTTTACTTCAATTTTCTTTTGTGCAGTCAGCATTGCCACTTTCGCGGTTTTGGGGATTTTGCCCGCGCACGAAGACTTCGTGCAAGAGCCGCCCATTTCACCGAGAATTTTACGGACGATGCTTTCTACTTGGGAAGAAGTAATATCCATTATTTTCTCTCTCCTTTTTAGATAATTCTAAACGATTCGGAAAGCACGCAGCGACGGAATCTCGTAAAGCTACGCGCGCTGGTCAATCCTTCGCCCGTAGGCCCTGCGATGGTGAACGTCGTGTGGCCTTCGCCGCCGAAGCCGATCCCCGCATACGAAGGCGCGTTCTTGACGAAGATGGTCGTTTCCACCGCCCGCGCAAAACGGGTGAGATGGTCGATGTTCTTCGAATGCATATGCGCCGTGTGGCGGTTGCCGTGTTCGGCTTTCACCGCAAGGTCGATGGCTTGGTCGATGTTGTCTACCCGAACGATAGGCAGGATAGGCATCATCAGTTCTTCCTGTACGAAGGGATGATTGAAATCCGTTTCGCAAATGATACAACGTACGTCAGGTCCGACCTTGATACCGATTTTTGCAAGCAGTACCGCCGCGTCGCGGCCTACGCAATCACGGCTGATGGTTTTCTTCACGATACCCGTTTTGGGGTTCTTGACGTCCACCAGTACGATTTGCGCCAGCTTTGCCGCTTGTTCGGACGTAATTTTATACGCGCCGTTTTTCTGCATTTCGGAAATGAGCTCGTCCGCAATATTTTTAAACGCGAACACTTCCTTTTCCGCGATACAAGGCAGGTTGTTATCGAACGAGCATCCGTCAATGATGTCCTTGCCTGCTTTCTTGATATCCGCCGTGTCGTCTACGATAACGGGAGGATTTCCCGCGCCCGCGCCGATCGCCTTTTTACCGCTGGAAAGCACACTCTTAACAACGCCCGGACCGCCCGTACAAACGAGCATACGAATGTTGTTGTGTTTATACATAATTTGCGCCGTATCCAAAGTGGGCTTGACCACCGAAGCCACGAGCACGGCAGGTCCGCCTGCCATCGCGCTCGCACGGTTTACGAGGTCTACCGCATAGTTGGAAGTCGCAATCGCGTTGGGGTGCGGGTTGAAAACCACGCCGTTCCCTGCGGCGATCATACCGATACTGTTACAAATAACCGTTTCCGAAGGATTGGTACTGGGCGTGATACTGCCCACTACGCCGAAAGGCGCCATTTCCGTAAGCGTTAAACCGTAATCGCCCGTTTTCACCTGCGCTACGATATCCGCCGTGCCGGGGGTTTTGTCGGCAACGAGAATGTGCTTTGCGGTTTTGTGTTCCACACGGCCCATTTTCGTTTCCGCCACGCCGAGCTTCGCCATAATCGGTGCTTCCTTACGGCATAAATCGCGGATTGCGGAAATTACTTTTTCCCGTTCTTCGAGCGACATCGCGCGAACGGCTTTATAACCCGCCGTTGCCGCGTCGATCGCGTCGTTCATATCCGCGTATATACCGATCAGCTTACGCCCGTTATACTGCGTGGAATCCCAATCGCTTCTCACGGTCGAAACCCCGCCGAGGTTCTTGATCACGCTTGCGATCACTTCCTCTATTTGGG
>JAZSGC010000100.1:0-12867 GCA_045532525.1 Candidatus Scatosoma sp. | reverse complement strand
GGATTCTTGCTATCTACAAGCACGATATTGGCAAGCTTGTTCGCCTGTTCCACCGTAATCTTGTAAGCGCCGTTTTTCTGCATTTCGGAAATGAGCTAAGTCGGATCGTAGCCATGTCGTTCTGTGAGCCAAGGAGTTGTTCCTGAGTATTGTCTTCCTAAGACCGCTTGGCCTCCGACTTGGATTCTTGCTATCTACAAGCACGATATTGGCAAGCTTGTTCGCCTGTTCCACCGTAATCTTGTAAGCGCCGTTTTTCTGCATTTCGGAAATGAGCTCATCCGCGATATTTCTAAACGCGAACACTTCCTTTTCCGCAATACAAGGCAGGTTGTTATCAAACGAACAGCCGTCGATGATGTCCTTGCCCGCCTTTTTGATATCCGCGGTGTCGTCTACGATTACGGGGGGATTGCCCGCACCCGCGCCGATTGCCTTTTTACCGCTGGAAAGCACCGATCTTACTACCCCCGGGCCGCCCGTACAAACGAGCAAGCGAATGTTGGGGTGCTTGTACATAATCTGCGCCGTATCCAGCGTGGGTTTCACCACGGAAGCCACCAGAACGGTAGGCCCGCCCGCCGCAGCGCTGGCACGGTTGACCAGGTCGACTGCGTAGTTAGAGGTTGCGATTGCGTTGGGGTGGGGATTGAAAACCACGCCGTTGCCCGCCGCAATCATACCGATACTGTTACAAATTACCGTTTCTGAAGGGTTGGTGCTGGGAGTGATACTGCCGACTACGCCGAAGGGCGCCATTTCCGTCAAGGTCAAACCGTAATCCCCCGTCTTTGCTTGGGATACGATGTCTGCCGTGCCGGGCGTTTTGTCTGCAACGAGAATATGCTTCGCCGTCTTGTGCGAAACGCGGCCCATCTTCGTTTCCGTAACGCCGAGATTCGCCATAATAGGCGCTTCTTTGCGGCAAAGCTCACGGATGGCGGAAATGACCTTTTCACGTTCTTCCAAGGACATCGCGCGGATGGCTTTATAACCTGCCGTAGCGGCTTCGATCGCGTCTTCCATATCCGCGTAAACGCCGATAAGTCTGCGACCGTTATATTGCGTGGAATCCCAACTGCTTTTCGCCGTCGTCGCTCCACCCAAATTCTTTATCACAGCGGCAACCACTTCTTCAATTTGTGCTTCTGTCCAATTGATTGCCATAAATTTTTCTCCTTTTCGTCGAAAAGATGCGTTTAAGCACCCGTTACCTTATTTGCCGAGCGCCGCTAACACCTTTTTGGTGATTGCTTCTACAAGTTCCGCGTTAGAGCAGTTGCAGTTTTGCGCTTCGTCGCCGTAGTCGATGCCGGGGTGACGGCCGGGCAAGTTCATCTTCTTACGAAGATCCATAAGCTTCTTCAACTGGTCGTTAGCGATTTCGTGTACTGCGCCAAGGTCCATAGCGTGCTTGCAGATTACAGCGTTAAATTCTACTTCTTCCATTACGAAGAACGCCTTTTGCAGGTTGCAGCCAACCGTCAAAGCGCCGTGGTTTCTAAGCAAGAACGCGTCGTGATTTTGAAGATAGGGATCGAGCGAATCGGGAATTTCCATCGTGGAAGGCGTACCGTAATCACAGGTAGGTACGTCGCCGATGGTAAGTACAGCTTCGGGAAGAATGTACTGGTCGAGATCGATATCCGCAACGGTGAACGCCGTAGCAACGGGAGGGTGCGCGTGCACAACTGCCGTAACGTCGGGACGTTCTCTATACACTCTCATATGCATTTTGATTTCGGACGAAGGGTTGAGCTTACCTTCCAGCTTCTTACCGTCCTTGTCTACCTTGATGATCATATCGGGGGTAAGGTCGCCCTTGGATACGCCGGTAGGGGTGCAGTAGTATTCGTTTTCGCTGATTTTTACGGAGATGTTCCCGTCGTTTGCAGCAACGAAGCCTTTCGCCCAGAGTTTGTGACCAACTTCACAGATTTCTTTCTTGATTTCAAAAGGTGATTTCATAGTTTTGTCCTTTCCTTTATATTATTTTTTTATTTTGTCAAATTAAGTGTGTCGAGAGCAATCATATACTCTTCGTTGGTGGGGATAACCAGCGTCTTTACCTTTGCGCCCTTTGCGCTGATATCCGCAAATTCCCCACGGGGGCAGGTTTGGTTGATTTGCGCGTCCACTTCAATGCCCATAAAAGACATATCCTTGCAGACTTCTTCACGCAAATCGCGGTCGTTTTCCCCGATGCCCGCCGTGAACACCACCGCGTCCACGCCGTTCATTTCCGCGATATACGAACCGACGATTTTTTTGATGTTATGGCAAAGAATTTTCATTGCCAGCTTCGCGCGGTAGTTCCCTGCCGCCGCCGCTTCGCGAATATCTCTGCAATCGCTGCCGCAGCCCGAAATACCCGCCAAGCCCGATTGCTTGTTTAACACCTTGTCCGCTTCCTCCGCCGTCAGGTTTTCCGCCTTTTGCAGGAAGGTAACCACGGTAGGGTCGATTGTGCCGCTGCGCGTACCCATCGGCACGCCGTCCTGCGGCGTAAAGCCCATTGACGTATCCACCGCTTTGCCGTTTACCGTCGCCGTGATGGACGAGCCGTTACCCAAGTGACAGGTGATGATTTTCGCGTTTTTATCGCCGAGATATTCCGCCGCCTTTGCCGCAACGTATCTATGCGACGTGCCGTGGAAGCCGTAACGGCGAATTTTGTGCTTTTCGTAATATTCGTAAGGAATGGGATAGATATATGCGTAATCTTCCATTTCCGAATAGTAAGACGTATCGAATACGCCAACGTGGTTTACCGTAGGCATTACTTCCTTACAAGCCTTCAAGCCGCTGATTGCGGGGGGACCGTGCAAGGGATTAAGTCCTACGATGCTTTCCAAATATTCCAGCTCCTGATCGCCAAGGATTGCCGATTTGGTAAGCTTTTCGCCGCCGTGCGCAAATCTGTGCCCAACCGCCGAAATTTCCGAAACGCTTGCGATAACTCCCTTTTCCTTATCCGTGAGCAAGGCAAGCACGCATTCGATTGCCGCCTTGTGGTCGGGGAAGTCTACGTTTGCTTTGTGGTCGGGCTTAGACGGGCGTTTGTGCGTAATAATGCCGTCTATCCCGATTCTTTCGCACAGCCCTTTTGAAAGTACTTCGTTCGTGTCCATATCGAACAGCTGGTATTTCAAGGAAGAGCTGCCTGCGTTTACAACGAGAATTTTCATTTTTTGCTCCTTATAATATATAATGAATGGTGCATTGAAAAAGCTTGGCTTTTCAAGCGATGTGATTTTGTTTCTCCGTTGTGGTAAAACGGCGGAGATGCGAGCAAGACAAGGAAAGCGCGGCTTTTCCGCAGGGAGTTTACTACGCGTAAATGGCCAAGGAAAAACGCAAGCTTGTCGCTGTATTGCGACGCATATACGTCGTATTAAATACGCTTTGCGATAACTTCCGCTTCAAACTTCTCCACTTCATCCCACCAGTCTTCTTTCAAGCCCTGACGTGCAAGATATTCGTCCCAAACGTCGGTGAAGGGCAAATATTTCACTCTTTCGTGCATATAGAAGACCTTAGTAAAGTTGCCTTCGTCTTGCAGCTTCTTCATTTCCGCATACGGTTGCAGGATTGCGCTAAGCAATGCCTTTTGCATAGAACGAACGCCCGTTACCCAAGCGCAAAGACGGTTGATAGAAGCGTCGAAATAGTCCAAAGCAACGATTACCTTATCGTCCGCGTCGTTGCGGATAATTTCTTTGGAAAGTTCTTTCAGCTCGTCGTCCACTACGATTACGTGGTCGCTATCCCATCTAACGGGACGGGAAACGTGCAGCTGCACCTTGTCGTAGAAGGCGAGCATCGAAGGAATTTTATCGGAAACGACTTCCGTGGGGTGATAGTGACCCGTATCCAACAAGCAGCAAATGCCGCGCGTTGCCGCATAGTTTTGATAGAATTCGTTGCTGCCTACGGTGTAGCTTTCTACGCCGATACCGAACACCTTGCTTTCTACCGCGGGAATTACCCATTCCTTATCGTAGCCTTCCAACACTTCGTCCAACGATTTCTTTAAGCGAAGACGAGGACCAAGTCTGTCCGCAGGGATATCCTTCGTGCCGTCGGGCACCCAAAGGTTGATACAGCAGGGGCTGCCCATCGCCTTACCGATTTCCGCAGCGATTTTCATACAAGCCTTGCCGTGGTTGACCCAGAACTTTCTCACTTCTTCGTCGGGGGAAGAAAGGGACAAGCCGTCCTTCATCATCGGGTGCGAGAACCACGTGGGGTTGAAATCTACCCCTTCCAAACCCGTTTCCTTCGCCCATTTTACCCAAGGCTCAAAATGCTTGTATTCATAGGCGTCACGATCCACCTTGCCTTTGTCTTCGCCAAGGATCGCGTAACAAGCGTGTACGTTCACGCGTTTTTTACCGGGCATCAATTTAAACGCTCTCGTCAAATCGGCGAACAATTCTTCGGGGTTTCTTGCCCTGCCGGGATAGTTACCCGTCGTTTGAATACCGCCCGAAAGGGAATCGCTCCCGTCGAACCCGATAACGTCGTCGCCCTGCCAGCAGTGTACGCTGACGGAAAGCTTAGAAAGTCTTTCCATCGCCGCTTCGGTGTCAACGCCGTATTGCGCGTAAATCTTTTTTGCTTCTTCGTATCTGGACATAAGTTTTCTCCTTATCCTTTTTATTTCAAATTTTTATTGTATCGTTTTGAATGCGCTAAGCCATTCGCTTGCGATAAGCTTCGCGCCCGCTTCCGCGGGATGTACGCCGTCTTTAAGCAGCGTAGCCGCACCTACGCTTTCCGCCGCCTTGCTCAGCGTTTCCTGTAAAGGCAAAAACGGTAAATCGTATTCCTTAGCAAGCTTCTTCACTACCGCCGCATATTGATATACGGCTTGGAATTGCTTCCACACTTCTTGCGTACAAGACGTTGCTTCGCCCGGCAATATGAAAGGTTCGCACAGCAACAGCTTTGCGTTTGGAAGCTTGGCTTTGGTGTCTTCAATAAGCATACGGTAGACCTTTTCAAAGCGGTCTATCTCCACGCCGTTTTTCCTTGCGATTTCGTGCCAAACGTCGTTGACGCCGATAAGGATACTGATGAAATCGGGCTGCAAGTTCCAGCAATCGGATTTGATACGTGCGTACAAATCGACAACGCGGTTACCGCTGATACCGCGGTTGCATAAATTTTCTCTTGCATACCCCGATTGCAGCAGCGCGTTTACGACGTACTTGACGTACCCGTTGCCGTAGCTTTCGTCCTTAAAATCTTCTTCCCTACATCTGCCTGCGTCCGTAATGGAATCGCCGTAAAAAAGAATTTTCATTTCGCCATCTCCTTTTTACCTGCCAAACGTTCGGCGCGTACTTACGCTTTTACCTAATTTATACCCTTTCAATATCGAAAGAACGAGCGATGATTTCTCTGCCTTCCGCCACGGAAGCGATATCGCCGCCGCCGACCATTTGCATCATCAAGTTCCCGATTGCCGTGCCTTCCGCAGGCCCCGTGATAATTTGTTTGCCCGTGTATTTCTTTGTCAGCTCGTTCAAGAATCCGTTCTTGCTGCCGCCGCCGATGATATTCAAGGTTTCGTAGCGTTCGCCCGTCACTTCTTCCAAGGCCTTCAACGCCACGTCGTAATATTTGGCAAGATTGTTATAAATGACGTACGCCATTTCCCCTACCGTCAGTTCCTTGCCCACCGCCGCATTGATTTCCGCCGTCATATTCTCGGGTGCAAGGAAGCGTTGGTCGTTGACGTTGATTTCGTAATCTACGGGGTTCTCTCTCGCCATATTCACCAGCTCCACAAAGCTGTACTTATCGTCCAGCTCGTGGCGGACCTGCTGAATCATCCAAAGCCCCATAATGTTGATTTGCAAACGCACCGTTTTGTTTAAGCTGCCTTCGTTAGAATAGCCCGCGTCCAACGCGCTCTTGGAGGTATGCGCTTGGTTTTGCTCTACGCCGAGCAGGGACCACGTGCCGCTGGATATGTACGGCGTTTGCGCCTTTAACGGAGCAGCGAGCACCGCGCTTGCCGTATCGTGCGTAGCGGGCAGGAATACCTTGGCTTTATAGCCGACGATATTCGCGATTTCGTCCGTGAATTCGCCCACGAGCGAACCGGGCTGCGCCAGCTCGCCAAACAGCTCTTTTTTATACCCGAGCGTTTGTAAAATTTCTTCGTCCCAGGTATGCGTTTTTGCATTGACCATACCCGTCGTGGTCGCGTTGCAGTATTCCTGCTTTTTCACGCCCGTCAAACGGAAATGGAAATAATCGGGAAGCATCAAAAAGGATTTTGCCTTTGCCATTCTGCCCGACTTCACGTCGTCGAGAAGCTGATAAACGGTGTTAAAGGAAGCAAACGCAATCCCCGTCTTTTCAAACAGCTTTTCAAAGGGCAGCTTTTCGTGTACGGCGGGAATGGTTTCTTCCGTTCTTGAATCGCGATAGCAATACGTGCCGCCGATGGCTTGGTCGTTTTCGTCCAAAAGCGCGTAGTCCACGCCCCAGGTATCAATCCCCACAGAGTAAGGCACCTTGCCCAGCTCCTTAGCTTTCTTTAAGCCGTTGAGAATTTCACCAAACAATCTTTCGTGCGTCCACATCAGGTGGGTTTTGCCGTCAAAGCCCGTCAAATCTTCTGGACCGTTTTGGAAACGGTAAATTTCTTCGGTAATCATTTTGCCGTTTTCCAAATGCGCTACGATATGTCTGCCCGACGAAGCGCCGATGTCGATTGCCAAATAATATCTCATTTCTTTCTCCTTACTTTTTTGGGCTGTTCAGCGGAAATTTCCCGCCTTTTTTACGCCGTTTTGCGTTCGGTTTTGCGCACTTTTACAAAATCGCGCACTATGCCCTTTTTTCTTACTTAATACATTATAACACAAAAAAATTTCCTTGTCTATATATGTTTGAAAGTTTGACAAAAAAAATTTTTTATGCTACAATATGAACACAAACGAGCAAAAACGCGCAAACACGCACCCTTTTTTGCCCAAAAAAAAGGAAAATATCGACCACGGAGAAAGAAAATGGCGCTTACGGAACGGCAAAATGAGATCTTACGGCAATTAAAAGAGAATAAATCGGCGGCGGTTGCGGCGCTTGCGAAGGACTTATTCGTGAGCGAAGCGACCATTCGGCGCGACCTTTCGGAAATGCAAAGTATGGGGCTAATCGAACGCAGCCACGGCGGCGCATTGCTCCCTGAAAACGCCGAAGAAATTTCCATCTTTTTCCGTATGGAAAAAAACGCGAGCGAAAAGGAACGCGCGGCAACCAAAGCCCTGCCGCACATTCCCGCCTTTAAATCGGTATTTATCGATAGCTCGTCCACCGCGCTCGCGCTTGCCGAACGCATTGACTTGAATTATAAAACGGTGGTAACCAACAACCTGCAAACGGCAATTCAGCTTTCCAAAAAGCCCAACATCAACCTGATTTTGCTTGGGGGCAGCGTGCATTTCAACACCATTTCCGCCACGGGCAGCTGGACGGCGCGCCAGCTTGCCGATTTCTCGTTCGACCTGATGATTTCTTCCTGTGCCGCCATTATCGGCAGCGAAGTATTTGAACGTTCGTTAGAGCAAAAAGAAATTAAACGCGTCGCCTTTGAGCATTGCCGCAAACGCATTTTGCTCATCGACCACACCAAATTTGAAGCGCACGGCACTTACCGTCTTTCCGCCTTGCGCGATTACGATTTAATCGCCACCGACTGCGCTCCCCCCAACGAGCTGGACGTAGGCAACGCAAGGCTGGTGTATTGACGGCTACCAACCGCTCGCTCGCGCCTGCTTTTTACAAAGTAAAAAACTTCCGATTTTACTCGGAAGTTTTTTGTTTTTTTAATCGAGCTTCGTATTGTAGCCGGGGTTGTTCGTCGGGCGATACGCATTAGGGAATTGCATATCCGTCTGTATTGCGGAAACGGTGCTTTGCGCAATCTTATACACTTCGTACGGCTCGGAAATATCGAAGAATACGTTTTGCCCGCGCACGGTTGACGATTCAAAGTATAAATCCCCTACTTTGAGCAGCTTATCGATAATGCCCACTTTAAGATTTACGCGCTGAATGTCTTTATAGCTGACGGACTGGTAATCGATGCCTATCAAGCCTGTGCGGATTAAAATTCGTTGGTTGGTCATCACGTAATGGGTGTTTTGGTGACGCTTACTTGCGGTAAGCACGTTGGAAAGCCATTTCCAAAACGGAATCAAATGCACGCAAATGAACGCCAAAATCCCCACCCGCGCCGGCCACGGCATATCAAATGCGAACGCCGACACGATGAACACGCTGTCAAATGCAAGCCACAGCAACGCAAGGGGCATCATTTCCAGTACCTTATTGATTATGTACGCCCGCTTGTTGGGCTTACCTTGCCACAAAACCTGTTCGTTTTCTCCCAGCACAAATTCTACGCTGTCCGGCTGTGTGAGAATATTCTTTCTTTCATTCCTTTCGTATTTCATACTTCTCCTTAATGCCACCGCGCAAACCGTTTTTTGGGGCGGCTATCTTAAATCGCGTTGAAACGCAACGCTATTGTAACACAGCCAAACCCACGCTGTCAATACCGCCGCAAAAAGTTTTCCGCACTTTTTTTACGCTTTTGCTTGATTTCTTTGGGTTTATGTACTATAATTATGTCAAACAATCCTTTGCAGGTGAACTATGATACAAGACTTACACGCGCATACCTACTATTCGTTTTGCTCAAACGATAAGCCCGAAGCCGTTGTGGAAACGGCGATTAACAGCGGCATACAAATGCTGGGGATATGCGACCATAACTACGGCGTAGGCTGTGCGCGCACCGAATTTTGCTGGGGCAAAGGCACTCGCCTAGACGCGGATTACGAAAAGACGCTGATACGCTATTTCGACCATATGAACGCCGTTCGCGAAAAATATGCAAGAAAAATTAAAATCCTTTGCGGACTGGAAATTTGCACCCTTCGCAGCGAAAACAGCTACGCGTTGCCCAACACGGCAGACGTTTCCTTTTTCGATTTCGTGTTGGTGGAAAATCTTTCCAACCCCAACTCGATTATGCAGGGCGATTTGTTCGCGTTTGCCAAACGCTGCGGCTGCCCCGTCGGCGTGGCGCATACGGATATGTTCGCCTTTATTAAGGCGCAGGGCGAAGACCCCTACCGTTATTTCCGTAAAATGGCGGAAGCGGGCATCTTTTGGGAAATGAACGTCAATTACGACAGCATACATAAGTTTAAAACGTACGACTACGTCACCGAGTTTTTAAAGAACAAAGAACAGCAGGAAATCGTACGAAAAACGGGCGTACGGCTTTCCGTCGGCTTCGACGGGCACGCCGTCAAGGAATACAAGCCCCTGCGTGTGAAAAATGCTTGCAAAATCATCCAAGACGCAGGCATTCATTTGGCGTTTGAACACAGATAAATTTCCCGCTTATGAAAAATATAATGCGCGGTCGCCAATTAGCGGCCGCGCGTTTTTTATCACATTTCCTTTTTATGCCCTTTAAATTTTTCCCTAACCCGCAACGAAAACGGCGATTTTATTCCAAAATCAAGTCCGCAAACGCCGAAGAAATATGGAAATTTATTTTCTGCGCATACGTGGGCGCAAACGAGCAATATTCCTGCCCACCGTCGTCTATGCGGTAAACGTTAAATCGCCAAGGCAACGCCTTGATTTCGTCTAAGCTCTTGTTGAGCTCCATCGCGGAAAAGGGAATAAACATCTCCGTCGTCCAAACGCCGTCCCGAATTTGAATATCCGCCTTTACGCCGCAAAGCTCGTCAAGGGCGTGCGCGTACGCCGTTTTGCAATCGGGATTGTAAATATGCCCGTGATAAAACGAACCGTTGGGCGCAAAGTCAAATTCGTAATACCAGTCTTCTTTCCCATACGGAGAAAGAAACACTTCCACCACGTCCGCCTGCCATACGGGTACGGACTCCCCCTCGAACGCCGACCTTAACGGCGCGCCGATAGCACATTCGATACGAACGCGAAACCCATCGTCCGTATATGCCATAAAAAACCGCGTATCCAGCTGGGACTTTTCTCCCTGCAACACCAAGCCAAGCGCCTGCGCTTCGCCGTACGCCTTGCCGATTTTCAAACTTCTTCTTTTCTGCATATGCGCTCCTTTCACGCTTTACGCGAATTCGTTTTCCCCGATAAACGCCGCAATCACCGCCAACGCCACCGAAACCAAGGTGATAAACAACGCGCGCGCTTTTTTGTTTTTCCAAATTCGTTCCCGAAAGGTATCCTTAAAGCTCATAGACTTCTCTTTATCCGTATGCGCTTAGTCTAAATTGTATTCCGCCACGTACGGCAAATTGCGGTAAAGCTCTTCCCCGTCCAAGCCGTAACCGATTACGAAGAAATCGGGAATGGTAAACAGCGCAAGGTCGGGCTTGAACTCCACCAAACGGCGGGACGGCTTATCCAACAAGGTCACTACGCGCAAGGAAAGCGGATTGCGTGCCTTTAACAGCTTGGTAACGTCGTTGAGCGTCCTACCCGTATCTATAATATCTTCCACAATGATTACGTGGTATTTGCTGATATCCTGTTCTAAATCCATCGTGATGTTGACAATCCCCGACGAAACCGTTTGGTTGTAATAGCTTTTCGCGCACATGAACCCGATTTCGCAAGGTACGCTGATGGCGCGGCATAAGTCCGCCATAAACACGAACGAGCCTTTTAAAATGCTGACAAGCAAAAAGGGCCTGCCATCGTACCAAGCGTCAATTTGCTTGCCTGCACGCGCAATTTCTTCCGCGATTTCCTCTTTCGTAATCATTACGCGCTTAATCTTTTCGTTATATTTTTCCATCGTCAATAACTTGTCCATACCGTTTTTCTCCGTACCCCGCTTAGCTTCCGCCTTGCTTTCGTTTCGGCAAATCCTGCCGTTATTTTTTCAATTCTATCATATCTTATAGCCTTTCGTCAAGATTTTTACGGCAAATTCCAATTTTTGCGCAAAAAAATAAACGGGACAGGTCGAATTTCAACGCATACCTGCCCCGCTCTTTTTTATTCAATCCATACCTGCCCCGACTATTTGTTTACATCGTTTTTACATAGACGTCAGGATTTTGATTTACGTTATAATTCGGGTCGCCGGGATTTATTCCGTTCATCACCTGCATAACGTGATAAGCTTCGGCGCGTAATTTCTCTTCCGCGTCTCCGCGCGCAAGCGTTTTGTCCGCAAAAAGCGGCTCGCCGATATGTACGTCTACGGCAGGCTTCTTTCCGAAAAGCTTTAAAAGCCCTTTGCGTGGACGAAAGGACATCGTAATGGGAATTATAGGCTTATCATAGCGCACCGCATACTTGAACACCGCCTTTTTTAAGGGGCGGATATCGGGGTAAAAAAACCACAGCGAGCCCTCGGGAAAAAAGTGTAGCCACTTTCCGCTTTCCAGCACTTCTTCCATTGCTTTTTTAAATTTGACCATACTCCGCATCGTATGCGTAGGAATGGGGATACCGCCAGCCCAACGGATAAGCGGACCGTTCGGACCTTCCAAATTTGTTGCCCACGCGGGGAAATAGGATAAATGCGGACGAATGGCTTTCAGCACGCATAAATAATCCCACATAAATACGTGGTTGGAAATGGTGATTGCTCCGTTTTTAAACGCCTTTTTGTTCTTCTTAAAATTTTCTTTGCCGTATATTTTTAAGCCGTGCGTCAAACGCATCAACGGGAATACGATAACCACCAAAAGCACCCAAAGCACCGCACGGCGGAAGCTCCACCACCAGCCCTTTTGCAGGTAAGGATATTCTTCGTCCAGCGTTACCTTGCGCACTCGCTTGACTTTAAGCATATGCTCGTCGGGTCGATTTGGATATTCGTAATTTAAAGAATGACGGTAATACATTTCCTTTGCCTTTGTTAAAAATATTAAAAAAGAGCCTACCAGGTACGCGTTGAATATAAATAAAGCATTTCTTCATAACGGAATAAAGCCTTTTGGCGTCTTCTTTAAATTCTATTATAACACATAATTTTTATTTTGTCTTGTTTTTTACTGAAAAAACATATAAAAGTTCTTTATTGATAAGCAACGCAAGCGTTATGCAAGCTTATTAAAAACGACCGCTGAAAATCAGCAGTCGTTTTTTGTTTTTATCGTTTTCCGCAAATAATTTTCAAGGAAGCTTTATATTACCAACCACTTAATTTCGTAAGGCTTTAGCGTAAGCTCTTGTGCAGAGCCTTCCATATCGTAGAAAATGGTCGTCTGTTCCACGCTCGTATTGTTGGTAATTGCGTACCTATCCCCATAGAAATGCGCTTCTGTCAAAGGATTTGTACAATACGATTTCTTGTCCATATTTTCCTTTCCCGCCGTCCACAAAATTGCGCGGTAAAGAAGCTTTGCGTTTTCCGCCGAATAAGGTAAGCCCGTAATATAGAAGCTTCTTCCCTTGCCGTACTTATTCGTCGCCATCTTCACTTCGCCAACGTTTACCTTTCTCGTAAATCTATCCGAGAATACGATATCCACCACGTTCGTACCGTCAAGCGCAAAAATATTCTTTTTATCTTCACCGTAATCGACGGGAGCTTTTATGCCGTCTAAAATGAAATGCTCGCCGTGTTTTTCGATATTATATTTATCTTCGCCAAGCGAAATGCCGCATTCTTTATCCACGCCAAGCACGTCGGAAAGCTGGAAGAATTTGCCGTTTCTTTGGATTGGCGTAGGCTCGCCAACGCCGATAAAGCCCCCGCCGTTATAGACGTACTTTCTTACAGCCGTAACAATTTTCTCATCCGCCCAATACTCACCGCCGCTCCAAGCCGTGCCCGCGTCGCCCGCGTTGATAACTACATCAAATTCGTCA
>JAZSGC010000088.1:0-14272 GCA_045532525.1 Candidatus Scatosoma sp. | reverse complement strand
TACGATCCGACTTAGGTTTTCTGGGGAAAACTTTGCGCGCCCGTACAAAAGATTAAAGCGACGGTTTTTGCTAAGAGCGAGCCTACCGAATCAAGCGAAACGGTTGACGATAGAGAATGCGGCGAAGCAATTGCAGAGCTTGCAACAGCGGAAACGAACGCTGATTCGGACAATTTAAAAGACAGCGCAAACGAATAATCATTAAAAGCAGCTTAAAAGAGAACGAGTATCGACAGAAAAATACTCGTTCTCTTATATTTTTGATAAAATTTTACAAAAAGCAGCAATAATTTATTGACAATCACGAAAAAAAATGATATAGTATACAAGGTTTGAGCGCAAGTTCAATCACAAATTAAACACGGCCCGTTGGTCAAGCGGTTAAGACTTTCGTCTTTTCACGGTGGTAACATAGGTTCGGAAAATCTTTGATTTTCTTTGAGCGCAGCGAAAGCCCCCGTACGGGTCACAACTTTAACAATCATTTTATACATGGCCCGTTGGTCAAGCGGTTAAGACTTTCGTCTTTTCACGGTGGTAACATGGGTTCGGAAAATCTTTGATTTTCTTTGAGCGCAGCGAAAGCCCCCGTACGGGTCACCAGCTTCTACAATCATTTTATACATGGCCCGTTGGTCAAGCGGTTAAGACACCACCCTTTCACGGTGGTAACATGGGTTCGAGTCCCGTACGGGTCACCAGCAAATTCCTAAATCGAACATCGTTCGTTTTAGGAATTTTGCTTTTTTGGTGCTCCGTACGGGAAAGACGAAGAACTCGTCGATTCGCGCGAGAAGCGATAGCGACGACGCTTTCCGAGAATTCCCTTTTAAAAGTATCGGAAATTCCCGCGAAAGGTTCAATTTAGGCTGGTTAAAGGCCACCGCCACACAGCTTCCCATAACATATTAAAAGGCACGCGGTAATGCGTGCCTTTTTTATTCGCTTATTTCCTTACAATCGGAATATTATAATGCATCAAAACGCCGATTAAACGATTACCCTTTAACGAAGTTCCGTCATCGGAAAACCACAGCAAGCGTTCCCCGTTTTTCCCCACAAACGTAACACGCGGAAAGGCGTATGCCACACTAAATTCCACCCGCGCCACGTCCGAAAGCGCTGCGGATTGCCGTTTACGAAAAGCAAACACGTACGTAAACACGCCTTGTTCCAAACGGAATTCTTCACGATACCAAACAAATAATCCAAGCCCGCCAACCAGTACCTCTATCGCGGCAATAAACAACACGCCGACGAGAATTCCCCAGTCGAAACCGAGCGCAAGCCATAAAATAAACGTTACTGCGCTTGCCGCTAAGCCTATTGCGATAAGGATGAAAAAAGTGTTTCTTTGCCATTTTGCATTTTTAATGGTAAACTCGTATTTCGTATCCATTATTACTCCTTTCTTGCAAGCTTTCCAAACACAAGGTCTTTGCAAAAATAGTGTTCTCGCTCCGTTTCTACAAGCTCGCATTGACCCGCCGCGCCCGCTTTTTTGTAGATTTTTTCGATAACGGAATACACTTCGCGCGTGCCTTGAATTAGGAAAAGCGGGTCGAGTTTTCCGTTAACGACCATCAGTTTTCTCGGCGCAATCAACGCTGCAAGCTCACCCATATCAAAATATTTCGCCGTACCGGGTATGTAGTTGCAGGTGCAATGCCCCCGCTCGGCGATGCTTGCTTTATAGGCACAAACCGCGCCAGCGGGAACGGCAACCTTAATGCGACTATCATAACAAGCGGCATAATAGGTAGCCGTACCGCCGCCCGAATGCCCAAGGCAGGTAATATCGTCCAAATCCAAACCATTGAATGCGGAAAGGGAATCGATGGCTTTAGAAACGTCCCAAACGCGCTCGCCGATGAGCGTTCTGCCAAGCAAAAGCGCCGTCATTGCCGTGAAAGAGCAAGGACAACCTTTACCCTCGATTCGCCCTCTACTCTTCGTTGCCATAGGTTGGCGTTCTCCCAAGCCGCGTTGTTCGATACAAAGCGCCGCATAACCGTTTTTCACCGCCTGCAAAGCAAAGTCGCTGCTTTGGACATCTTGATCGTCGCAAGGGTGATATTTAATTTCTCCGATAGAAATATGGAACCCCGAAGTATGCCCTTGCAAGCAAATCATTACGGGATATTTTTCCTTGCCCGTATCAGGAAGGAGCAAGTAGCAAGGCACAACGCAGTTGCGTTCGCTTTCAAAAATATAGCGGTAACGGGTATATCCGTCCATTTTCACTTCTTCTTCGATTTTCACCTGGATTTCGCAAGCGTTTTTTGCAATTTCGTCCAAACCCAAAAGCTGGGTGTATTTTTCTTGAATTTGCGCTTTCCAAGCCTGAAAATCCGCATTTTCGTCAAATTTTAAAATGGGTTGTTTTTGCAGCAACTCGTCGTGTACTCTATCGTTAATAATTTCTTTCATTCTATTTCCCCTTAAAGAAATCGCTACTTTTATTCTACAACAAAAGGGTGCGAAATGCAATGTATTTATAAAATTTTCTTAGTGAATTTTAATGATTTTTTTGCGAAATTTAATAGAATAGACCCCTTTAACAAATAATTAAAACTATGCCGAAAAATATAATTTTTTCACTGATTAACGATATAATAAATCTTCCCACGCCTTCGCCGCCTTTTCCGCTTCAGCGGGTGTGGTTTGCCGCAAAATACGCTTGGCTTTTTCGGGCGGATACGGCGTTCGGTCGGCTTCGCACCAACGCACGCAGTCAACATACACGATTTGTTCGGTGTCCCGTCTACCCATACGCGCCCAAACGTAGGTGCGCGGCTGCGTAACGCCGCTTTCGTCGATATACCAGTAGCTTTTCCCGCGATATGGATAAGGGCTAACGCCTACGAACAACCACTTCTTCGGCATTGTTATTCTCCCATACAATCGTTTAGGTCGGGGATAGTTGGCGGTTCATCGCATACCTGCCCCTGTGCTTTTGCTTTTTCCGCGTCCGCTTGCGCCTGTTTTTTACGCAGACCCTTAAAGAAAATAATCGTAAACGGAATCGCAAAGAAAAAGGCAAAAATATCCGAAATCATTTGACAGCTTTCCACACCGAATAATTGCCAAATTTCCGGCAAAAGCAACACGGCGGGGATATAAAACAAGCCTTGTCGGGATATGGAAAGCAAGGACGCCAAGGCTTTGTTTCCTACGACCTGATAGGACAAACCCGCCATAAAGTTTAACGGCAACAACGGCATAGAAATACACTGCAAACGCAACGTTAACGCACCGATTTCCTGCGCCTGCGGCGACAAATTGAACACAGCCATAATCCAAGGCGCAAGCACCGCGCACAAAACGGCAAAAAGCATCATCAAGCCCGTGGAAAACGCCAAGGTAAACAAATACCCCGCACGAACGCGGTCGTAACGTTTTGCGCTGTGATTATACCCTAAAACGGGCTGATAGCCTTGCCCGATACCAAGGGAAATAGAAAAGGCAAGCATAAACATTTTATTGACCACGCCAAGCGCAGCTTGCGCGGCGTCGCCGCCGTATTCTTCGGCTATGTTATTTAAAAGAGTGGTACAAACGCTGGCAAGGATTTGCCTACAAAAGGACGGGAAACCCGTAACGATAATTCTTCCATATATTTTCAGTTCGTTTTTCACGTCTTCCCCGCGCAAACGAACCGTCGACTTTCTCGTAATAAATTTATGCAGCCACACAAAGACTTTAAAACGCAAACGAACGACGGTTTTTTTACTTAAAAACATAAAGAGCAACACGCAAAAGCTGATAACTTGGCTAACGCAGGTAGCCAAACCCGCGCCGTGTACCTGCATCTTTGCCCCGAAAATCAGGATAGGGTCTAAAACGACGTTGATAACCGCGCCGACAACCAAGCCGACCATTGAAAGCACGGCTTTTCCTTCCGCGCGCAATACGTTATTGAGCACGAAAGACATACACATAAAGGGTGCGGAAATTAGAATATATAAGGCGTAATCCTTGGCGAATTGCAAGGTCGCGCCGCTCTTTGCCCCGAACAGTCTCATCAGCGGCTCTAAAAAAATCAGTCCAAACGTCGTAATCAAAACGCCGCTAAGCAACGCGATAAACAGGGCGGAGCTTGCCGTATTATCCGCGCCGTCGCGGTCGCGTTTGCCAAGCTGTGCGGAAACAATACTGCCGCTGCCCATACCGTAAGTAAAGCCGATTGCCTGTATCACGGACATTAAGGCAAGTAAATTACTAATTGCCGCGGTTGCCGAATCACCAAGCCGAGAAACGAACGCCGTGTCCGCAAGATTATACAGCGAAGTAACCATCATACTCAGCATCGTCGGAATGCCCAAGCTAATAATCAAACGCGGAATGGGCGTTTGCGTCATTTTGACAAATTGCTTGCGCTCCCGCTCGACGGCGGCAGCTTCTTCCGTATTTATATTGTCATTTACCATTTCGCTCATAATACTATAATTATACTCCTTTCCGCTTTTTTTAGCAAGTGAAGAACCCGCGCGCGAAATAAAAAATTACAGTTTTTTCCTTTACTCGACAGCGTTTGTATACGATAACGGTTGCATTTTCCCTTTTTGCGTGTTATAATAAGGCTATGGATAAAAAGGATAAGCCTACGGGCGCAAAATATTTTAAATATAAGCTGACGAAGGGTATGATCGCCGTCGCCGTGGCGGTGCTGGTGCTTTGCGTGGGCGGTATGGCTTTAAGCGTATATCGGCTAATCAAAAACGGAATCCACAGCCCGACCGACGTGTTGACTTCCCCGCTTCTCATACTCGTATGCGTTTTTTGTATTGCCTTGGTTATCAGCATACTGTGTAAATCGCAATACGTCGTAACGGACAAATCGTATATTATGCAGTTTGGCTTTATAAAGAGCACGTATGCCATCAAGGACATCACGAAGGTCGTTTACGATACGGACACGAAAAAGTTGACGGTGTTCGTCGGCGAAGAATTTTCCGTACTCCCCCTTTGCTCGGAGTGGCACGAAGATTTTGTACAAGCGCTCCGCGCGGTAAAGCCGAGCATTGATTACAGCTTCACTTCTTCTAAAACGGAAGAATAACAAACACATACAGCACAACAAAAGCGGCTTCAATCAAAGCCGCTTTTTCTATTCACATTATTATATGCGCGCGAACCCCCCTTGCGTTTGGCAAGCGTTTCGCACGCCCAAGCAACGCATAAGAAAACGCCCGTTTTGCGACGGGCGTTTTGTTGTGTCTTACATATCCAACAAATCTTGGTATCTGCTCTTATACAGTTTTACGCACTTCTTGTTGTTGTAGTCATTTTGAACCTTGGTCTGAATTTGGTTCTTGTACGTGGTAATGCTATCCGATTGAAGATATTCGTAGAAGATGTTCGAGAAGGAACCCTTCACCATCTTTTCGCCAACCGCGTCAGCGTGGTTGTATTCGCCGTAAACCTGACCGCCGTTAAATGCAAACGTCGTGATGATGATATGCCAGCCGTAATCGGTGGGCGCTACGTAGTACGCACCGACGCCATCGGCAACCGCTTGCTGCGCCGCGAATTCAAATTCCTTCATAAAGTTGGTGGAGTACGGGGAAACCGCATAACCCATATACGAATTCAAGCAACCCGTGTCCGTGCTGTACGCAAACATCATTTCGTTTGCAACGGAAACCAACTTATACAAGTCCGTACCCGGAACGAAATAGTTATCAAGGAGCACTTCTTTATTTCCGTTGCCTTTGTCGATAAGGCTATCGCTATCGTTAGCAAACTTGATTTGCCCCTTACGGTAAACGAATTTGTTGTAATCCACTTCCTTCGTTTGGGGATTTACGTATTCCGTTTTAGAATTATTTTTATCGTAGGTGATGTCCGCCGCAGGTGCTTCGCTGATGGTTGCCGTAGGAATAACAGTCTTTACCGTATTTAAGAACTCGTCAAGCACCGCGTCTACGCTCACGTCCGCCCATTGGTATTCGTATTTGCCTTCTTTAAGCTCTGCGCTGCCGTTGAAGGGCACTACGCCGAGATAATGTTCAAGCTTTTCGAATTCCGTTTCGTCGTTGATGATGTCTTGGAAGAAATAGAACTTATCGCCCTTTTTCGTCGCGTAATTTTCATCTTCGTGTTCGTTAATCCAGCCCGCGCGTTGGTCCTTGCCTACTACGTCCGCCAACAAGCTCTTACGAACGTTAAACAGCTGGTCTTGCGTAAGCCCGTCCGCTTTTGCGTCCGCATACACTTCTTCTTGCGTAGCGGAGAACGGCAACAGGATATTATATACGAAGCCGAAGTTATCCAAACCGTAAAGGGTCATCGACGTTGCGGATTCGCTATCGAGCGCGGTAGAAAATGCCGTCGCATCCTTTTCATAAGCGAGCTTTTGGTCGCTGATGAGCTTTTCGTATTTTCTAATAGCATAGTCTTCGTCCAAAACGGAAAGAACGGTGTCTTCCAAATCTTCGAAGTACTTATTGATAAGCGCTTGACCCAACGAGGAAGCAAGCTCTACGTAGTAGTAATCCAGCAACGTAGCGTCCTTGGTGTTTTCCACTTCGCCGCCCTTGCTTTGCACAAGATTGTAGCTTTGCAGGTTGGCAAGGAAATCGTTATACGCTCTTTGACGGGTTGCGGGGGACGAGCCGTCGATGGCTTCGTATTTACCGCAATCGCCGCGAAGGTTACGACCTGTATAAACGTTATAATCAAGCTCGCCCGTTGCGGTTACGGGATAGTATTTTTCCTTTTGCGTGGTGATGCCGGAGGGCAAGGTTTGCGACGCAGCGTGGTCGTGTTCCTTTTCTTCCACCTTCACGTATTCTTCTTCCAAGGTATCCAAGGAGTTGTTGAAGGACTGTCTTAACGTGTATACGGTGTAGTTATAATCGTCAAGCGCCTTTTCGTCGCCGCCGTTGGTAAGGAAGTATTTGAGCGTAAGCACTTCGGGATGTTTTTCAAGAAGAGCCTTTTCGCGCGTCAGCTTTTCCTTCGCTTCCGTATCGTCGGTCAATCCGTCGATTTTATCCTGCAATGCAGCAAGCTGTGCTTGCGCGTAGTTGGTGCAGTTCTCCGCGGTGATGCCTTTTTCCGCGCCCGTTTGCAAATAATGCGCTACGGCATACTGGATCATAATTTCTCTATTGACCAAACCATCAAGCAACGAATTAAAAACGTATTCATAACCATAGGTTTGTACGTTTTGATAACCGTAGCTAAGGAAGTTTGCCACCAAGTCGCGCTTGGAAACGTCGGAAGGCAAAATTTTAAGAATACTGCTGATTTTTTTCGCTTCTTCCGTCGTCATATTTTCCGCCATCTTCGCGGTGATATCGACCTTTGCAATCGTTTGTGCCAAGTCCTTTTCGTTGTCGGTAAGGACGAAGTTACAACCGGTTGCCGCGACGGTAAGCGTAGCTCCCAAAATCATTGCCGCCGTCTTTTTCAAAATGTTCTTCTTGTTCATATAAAATGCTCCGAAATTTTATCCTGCTATTTAAACTTTTTATAACGCCAAAAGGACGTATTACGCCCTTTGAAATATTTCGTCAACAACCATTATAACGCATTTTTTATAAAAATGCAAACATTTCTGCTTACAATCTTGTAAAACTTAACGCAAATTTCAAAAATTTCGTCATTTCCGCCATCAAAATGCGGTTGTCTTTATACCCGAAAAACTCTACGACGGGGGCTTCCGACATATTCAGGCGCACGTTTTGACCGTACCTATCCATCGCCGCTTGCAACCGCTGATCGCCAAGGGCGTCCAAAGCGCAAAATTCCAACGCTCCCACTCCTTGTATCAGCGAAATTTTTCGCACGTTGAACTTGGAAGCATAGCTTTTCAGCGCAGCGATGACCAGCAGGTTTTCCACCGCAATCGGCAACGCGCCGTAGGTATCGCGCAGGGACGCGTAGACCCGTTTGTAATCGGCAACCGTAGCGATTTCCGCAATCTGCTTATACGAATCCAACCGTCCTGCCGCGGATTCTACGTAGCTTTCGGGGATATAGGCGTTGACGCGGATATCCAACTCGGCAACCGTTTGCGTTTCCCCCGTAAGTTCTTCCTTTAAAAGCTTGGAATACAGCTCGTAGCCCACCTTGTCCATATGCCCGTGCTGTTCCGCGCCGAGCACGTTGCCCGCGCCGCGAATTTCCAAATCGCGCATCGCGAGTTTATACCCCGAACCCAGCTCGGTAAATTCCATAATTGCCTTTAAGCGCGCCGAAGCGTTTTCCGTCATTACCCGTTCGGCTTTGAAGGTAAAATAGGCGTGTGCAAGCCGAGCCCCGCGCCCTACCCTGCCTTTGAGCTGATAGAGCTGTGAAATGCCCAGCTTATCGCTGTCGATGACGATAATAGTGTTGGCGTTGGGCAAATCGATGCCGTTTTCAATGATGGTGGTCGTGATTAAAATATCCGACTTCCCGCCGTAAAAATCCAGCACGGCGTTTTCTAAAACGTTTTTATCCATTCTGCCGTGCGCCACGGAAATACGGGCTTCGGGCAGGATTTGTTTGATACGCGCCGCAAAGGTAAAAATACTTTCCACCTTGTTATAAAGTAAAAATACCTGACCGCCGCGGGAAAGTTCGCGTATGCACGCGTCGCGAATGAGCGTTTCCGTTTCTTCTACTACGTAGGTTTGCACGGGTAAACGTTCGGACGGGGGCGTTTGTATGGTGGAAATATCCCGTATTCCCGCCAACGACATATGCAAGGTGCGGGGTATGGGAGTCGCCGTCATCGTCAAACAGTCGATGTTCTTTCGCAAGTTTTTGATTTTTTCTTTATGCTCTACGCCAAAGCGCTGTTCTTCGTCCAAAACAAGAAGTCCCAAGTCCTTGAAACGGACGTCGGCGGAAAGCAAACGGTGCGTACCGACGACAAAATCTATCGTTCCGTTTTGCAAGCCGTCTAAAATGCGCTCCTGTTCCTTAGGGGTATTGAAACGGTTTAAGCACGCCACGGTTGCGCCGAAATCGGAAAACCGCGCAAGCGCCGTTTGGAAATGCTGACTGCAAAGCACGGTGCTGGGACACATCAACGCGGCTTGCTTACCTGCGAGTATGCACAGGTAAACGGCGCGGAACGCCACTTCCGTTTTTCCAAAACCTACGTCGCCGCAAAGCAGCCTATCCATCACCTTGTCCGAGCACATATCCCCTTTGATTTCCTGCACGGAGCTGACCTGATCGGGGGTGAGCTCGTGGGGGAAAGCGTCTTCAAATTCCTGCATAAACACTTGATTATCGGGAAAAGCGTAGCCGTGATTTTCGGCGCGCTCGGCGTACAGCTTTTTTAAGTCGAACGCCATACGCTTCAACGAAGCCTTGACGCGGGCTTTTACCCGCTCGAAATCCGCGCCGCCGATTTTACTCAGCGACGGGTTGCTGTCGCCCACGTATTTGGAAAGTACGTCCATACTTTCCGCGGGGACGTAAAGCATATCGCCGTCCTTATACGCAACGGCGAGATATTCCTTTGTGCCGTCCGTCGTTTCGATTTTTTTCATACCGACGGCTTTGCCGATGCCGTGCGTTTCGTGTACGACGAAATCCCCTACCTCGGGCGCGGAGAACATATCGCCGCGACGACGGCGAAGTCTGCGCGTTTCCTGCACCTTGGTGTATAGGTCGCCCGTGCCGATAATCGCAAGCTTACAGCCGTGCAATATCAAGCCCCTATCCAACTTCTCGTCAAGGATACAAACCCCTTTCAACGCGGACACGGTATCGGGTAATTTGACTGTGGAGATATATTCTTCGCCAAGCTGCTCGCTCATTTTGACGGCGCGAGCCGCATCTCCGCAATAGAGTAAAACACGATAACCGCCCCTTGTCCAGTTGCTGATGTCGGTGAGCAGCGCACCTATGCCGTTTAAGTATTTTGTGGTGGGCGTCGCCGTAAAATTGTAGGTCTTTAAGGGCTGAAAAAAGAAAGGATTTCCCGTAAACGTTTGCATCGCTACGCGACGTACCGTTTGCAGCTTTTCTAAAAAGACCTGCTTGTCCGTGTATTGCTTTATAGTGAAATCGAAGGCTTCGCCGCCCGTTTGCAGGCGGTGGAAGCGTTCTTCGTGCTCCTGATACAACGCGTTGAATTTATCCCAAAGCGTTTTTCCCTCGTCGAAGATCAGCACGGTATTTTCGGGCAGGATAGAGAAAAAGTCCGTCGTGTTTTGCAGTAAAGGCAGCACGAAAGAGGTTTCTATATTTTCGCCCGACAAAATTTCGTCGGCGATAGCCTGACCGCGCGTATAGGCTTCCGAAGTCTTGAACTTTTTTACGCCTGATTGCAGCGCTGTGCGTATGGTGGGAACGTCCGTTTCGTTTACCACCACGTCGGTGGCGGAGAAAATGGTAAGCTGCTGCGCGCTGGAAAGTCGCTCGCCTGTGATTAGGTCGTACGGCTTGATTTTTTCGACGGTATCGCCAAAGAAATCGACCCGCACAGGGTTTTCTGCATTGACGGGATAAATATCCAAAATATCGCCGCGGAGCGCGAACACGCCCTTACTTTCCACTTCAAAAACGCGCGTGTAGCCCATTTTCGTCAGCGTGGACGGCAGGCTTAAAAAGTCGAAATCTTCCCCTTCTTTAAGGGTGAGTGTGGGTAGCGCTTTGGGAAACAACTGCAACAGCGCGTCAATTTCCGCCGTTACTACCTCGCAACCGTTTTGCAAGGCGTGAATCCCCTTTAAACGCTTAAAAAGGGAGTCCTTGGAAAGGGCTTTGCGATAGAGCAATACTTCGTCTTTTGCCGCAAGCACTTCCGCACGTTTGCCCGTGAGCGCGGATATGTTTTCCGCCGCCTTTTGCGCGGCTACGCCGTCCGCCGTAATATAAACCACAGGATAGGGGGTAAGTCCTGCAAGTAGGTATTTTAAGGAATCGGAAACGCCAAAAACCGCCGTGGGCGTGCCACGACGGAGTTCTTCCGCATACGGTGCGTACTCTTCGCCTATTTGGTTTAAGGTGAGAAAGTTGCGTTTCATACTCGTTAATGTAAATTGAAAATGCTTAAAATTTATATTTCCCTATCCCAACAGGACAAACGGAGCTGCGAGCAGTTCAAGACGCGGGAGCAATTTTTGACAGGAGCGTACTTAAAGATACGTGACTTAGGCTCGCGGAATTCCGCTTGCCCTATCCTAGCAGGTGAAACGGAGCAAGACACAAACAAGACAAGGCGCAGTGAGTACCCCGTAGCGCGCGTACTTGCCGTACGTAAGCAAGGGGCACGGAGCTGCAACGCTGTATTGTGCCGTGGTTTCTCCGTTTGCAAAACGTCCGTTTTTAATTAAACCTACACATTACCTTTTCAATATCTACCCCCCGCGCAAATTCCGCCGCCGCTTCTCCCGCCTTTTGGCAGGCTTCGGCAAACAAAGGATAGTCGTCTTTGCGGACTTCGGCAAGGACGTAATTGATGATGGGAATATTCACTTCTTCGTCGCGGATACCGATGCGGATACGCGGAAACTCTTTCAGCCCCGTTTCCCCGATGATACTGCGCATACCGTTATGCGTACCTGCACTGCCGCTTGCACGAATACGTACCTTGCCTTTGGGCAAATCGTAATCGTCGTAGATGACCAGCAGGTTTTCCGCAGGGATTTTATACTTTGCCATCAGTTGTTTTACCGCCCTGCCTGAATTGTTCATATACGTCAAGGGGCGGGCAAAAATTACCTTTTCCCCACCGACGTACGCTTCCGCCACCGACGATTCGCATTCCTTTTTTTTGAATTTCGCGCCAAACGCTTCCGCGGCGTCACCCACGGCAATATAGCCCATATTATGAAAGGTTTTTTCGTATTGCTTGTCGGGATTTCCCAAACCTACGATAAGATACATCGTGTTTTTCTCCAAATGAAATGGTGGTATTTTCGTGAAAACAACCGCCGCAAGTGGCGGCGGCTGTTGCTTCTGTTTTTCTATCAATCGTAAAGCTTAGACATCGGCTTATCGAGATATACGTTTTCGATTGCCGCCGCGAAAATATCCGCAACGGAAAGTATCTCGAATTTGTCCAGCTTTTTATCGTCGGGCAAATGCACGGTATCCAGCATAACCAGCTTGGTAATGGCGGAATTCTTCAATCTTTCTACCGCAGGTCCGCTGAGCACCGCGTGGGTACAGCCTGCATATACTTCCGTTGCACCCGCGTCTTTAATTGCCTGCGCGCCTTGACAAAGAGTACCTGCCGTGTCAATCATATCGTCAATCATAAGACATCTTTTGCCCTTAACGTCACCGATGATGCTCATAACTTCCATCACGTTCGCCTTAGGACGGCGTTTATCGATGATTGCAAGGGGAACGCCGAATTTTTCCGCTACCTTTCTAGAACGCTTTACGCTGCCAAGGTCGGGCGCGACAACGACGTCGATGTTGTTCTGTTTTGCAAAATAGTTATACAGCGTAGGTCCGCCGAGCAAATTGTCCACGGGGATATCGAAAAAGCCCTGAATTTGGTCCGCGTGCAAATCCATCGTCAGCACGCGGTCTGCGCCTGCCGCCGTGATAAGATTTGCCACAAGCTTCGCCGTAATGGGATCGCGCGAGCGCGCTTTTCTATCCTGACGGGCATAGCCAAAATAGGGAATAACCGCCGTAATACGCCCTGCCGAAGCACGTTTTGCCGCGTCGATCATAATTAGAAGTTCCATCAAATTATCGTTGACGGGCGAACAGGTGGACTGAATGATGAACAAGTCCCTACCGCGAACCGTTTCCGCAATATGGACGTTAATTTCACCGTCGGAGAAATTGCAAGCTTCGATGTCGCCAAGCTCGGTATTGAGCTTTTTGGCTATGGCTTTCGCCAGCTCGCGATTGGAGTTACCGGAAAACAACTTAATTTCATTGCCGTGCGTTATCATACGTAACCGTCCTTTATATTTTTATCCGCGCCGTCGGGCTTTTCCGCCGTCGATGGCTACGGATTTTTTTCTCGCGTGTTCTCATCTTTGGGGGCGTTCCCCATTTTCTATTTTCCCCTGACCCGTAAGAAATTATTTCTTACGCTATACCTATAATACCTTTTTCTTTTCCACAAGTCAAGCGAATAATTGCGTTTTTCAATTTTCTTTTTCGGCGAAATCTTCCTTTTCCGCCTTTGCGCGCTCCTTTTCTTCCTTTTGCTTTTTGCGCATCGAGATAAAAAAGCCGCTAAGCAGCTCCGCACATTCTTCCTGCAATACGCCGCCCGTTACTTCCGTTTTGTGGTTTAACAGATTGGCGTCCGCAAGCTCTGCGGTAAGCGACCTGCCTTTTTGCTCGTATGCGCCGAAGTACAGCTTATCCACCCTAGCGTTCAGGCTCGCCCCCATACACATCGGGCAGGGTTCAAGGGTAACGTATAATTCGCAGCCTTCGGGAAGTCGCCACGACCCAAATTTTTTACAAGCCTTATCGATTGCCATCATTTCCGCGTGCGCGGAAGCAAGTTGCAGCTTCGCGCGGCGGTTATAGCCGCGGGCAACCACTTTGTTTCCATATACGACCACCGCGCCGATAGGCACTTCGCCTTCCGCCAAGCCCTTTCTTGCGATTTTTATTGCCGCCCGCATAAATTTTTCTTCTCTTGTCAATCGTTTCATTGTATTCCCATGTTGTTTTTCGTTAGATTTTTTAGCCGCTCACAGCACGGCGGCGCACGCCGCGGCAAGCTTATTGAGCGCAAAGCGATTGCTTGCCAAAATATTTTCCAACCCGTCTTCCCCGATGGGATGGGGCAATATATCCGCGCCCGCTTCCACGGTGAAGGACGGAATGCCCAGCTTTTGTATACACCAGTCCTTGTAGCCGCCCGCGCTGCCGCGCGCGTCGCCCAAGGGATAGCCCGTCGCTTGGGATAACACCAGCGCAAGCGTCTTATCTCGGGGGCAGGTACGCATCGACTGATAAAAATACCAGTAAATTTCTTCCCCCTTCGTGTGGTAGCTAAGCGTATAATCGGGGCAAATTTCCTGTGTAAATTTTTTTAAAGCCAGCGTTTCCGGCTCGGAAAAGGGGCGTTCCCCCACGTAGTTTTCCGCGCCGGGCGCACGCACGTTATTTTTACCCTTTCCCCACGCCGCGGCAAAATTCACGTTCAAATCCACGCCGCGTGCATTCGCTTTCCACAACGAAAAATCTTCGTTTCCGCCGTTGAGCCGCAACAAATGCTCCCGCCGTTTTTTATCGTCCACGGAAGAAAGCCCGCATTGAGAAAGGAGCGCGCCGTCGGGGTTAGACAAAGGAATAATCCAACAGCTCCCCGCGCAAACGCCCACCGCGGCGTGCG
>JAZSGC010000136.1:0-23447 GCA_045532525.1 Candidatus Scatosoma sp. | reverse complement strand
GCTTTGCGGTGCGCGCGCTATTTATGAAGTTCTATTTTCGGGAAAGGCCACGTCCCCAAAACGAGGGTAATAGCCCATCGCCGGACGTGGACGAGCCCGAAATAACGGATAGTAAGCCTATGCAATTATGGCGTAGATTTTATTTTAACGTAGTGCTCCGTGTGGTGGCTTGGTTTGTGCGGTTGTATTACTTTATCAAGGAACGGGAAACGCTGTGGGGCTTTTGGCTGTTATGCACGTTGCTGTACTTTAACGTATTGACTATCGCCGTTGAATTTATGTCCTATTACGTCTATCTCGTTTACACGATAGACTTTACGACGTTGTATTTGCAGGTTTACAAGCTATTTTTGGACTTGTGGGCGTTTTTCACGTTTATGCCGCTTATCGGTTGGATTGTGCTTATTATCGTCCTCTTGGAAGTATGGTCGCGCCGTATCGGATACGACAATTTGTACCACCAAGAACGTTGCAATCGTGGGCTTTGTAACGAATTGGGCGTTGTTACGTACATATACGCGGAAATGGGCGGTTTTAAGACCACGATGATGACGGATATGCTGATGTCGGACGAAGTACAGCTCCGTGATGACGCGTTGGAAATCATATTAGAGTGCGACGCGTGCTTTCCAAATTTTCCGTGGTTGCGGTTGGAGCGCGTGTTAAAGCAAGCGTATGCAGAGCACGTTGTTTACGATAAGTGGAGCTGTATTCGCTTTATCCGTGCGCTCCGTAAGGAATTTGAGGAAAATCCCTGCACGGAAAACATTTTCGGCTACGACATAGACCGTTACCCTATGGAGCACGACAATAAATTGTACGTTGAGTACATTTGGGACACGATTCAAGATTATGCGTTAGCTTATACGATTTATACGATTCAATCTTCCCTGCTTGTTACGACGTATTCCGTGCGCGTAGATAGCTTGTTTATGGATTTAGGGCATTTCCCCTTATGGGATTGTGACTTTTTCAAACGCGACAGTCGTTTGTTAGAGGCGTATAGCCGTCACTCGCATATTCTTGATTACGATATGATACGTCTTGGCTCGCAAATGCTGAAAAACAATCCAAAGAGATACGCCTTTGGTTGGGGCGTGTACGGACTTACCGAGGCTGACAAGGAATTTAAGAATACGCAGGAATTGGAAGAAGTTAAGGCAAAAGACGATGAGTGCAACCAAAAGAACGATTTAACGCACGTTCTGTTGAAAATGGCACGTCACGCCTGTATGATACGCGGCAGGAACTTTATCCGCATTAAAGCGGATATGCAACGCGTTGAGAATATCACGGCGAATTTGCGACAAATCGGCAACGTCGCATTGATTACTGAACGCGGCGAAGAAAAGCCCGTTTTGCCGTGGTTTGCGCCTTATCGAATATTCGCTCCGTTCCTTATGACCTTAAAGAGTAGCTTGGATAACTTGTACGTAAACAACCGTTTTTTGCGCTCGGATAACCGTTTAATTACGAGTGCTGCCGAAAAGCTCCGTTCTATCATTGGCACGTGGAACGAACGATATATGAACGTTTTTGGCACGCGCGTACTGACGATTGAATTGCAAAACGGGCGTATGGAAGGCAACGTCAAGACGTACAAGCATTATTCTATGAATAAGAAAATCCGCCCCAAGCGTTTTGCCTCGGACTGTTTAGGCGGTATGTGGGAAGCGCGCGGCGCGGCAAATTTCGTCGGCTTGGACGATATGGCAGAGTTTGCGGATTATCTCGCAACGCAGGACGAATTATTGCAGGAAAACAGCCATTGGCAGGCTGAATTACAAAAATATCAAGGAATAGCGGAAGTGAAAAGAGAATTAGACATTAAGGCAGTAGATAAGCTGTTATCCTCTACGGTTGAGGGGCTTATGGCTATGCAAAACGGGAAGATAACGGCAAGTGAAGAAACAAAGCAAGCAGCGCAGGTATTGGTGACGGAGCTTTGCTCCACGGTTACGAATTGGGCCCAAGAAAAAGAAAACGCCGATGAATCGGCGTAAGAATCATAAAGTCGTTTTGGAAACAAGACGGCTTTATTATTTGACAAGCATTTTTAATTTTGTTATACTATATAAAAATGACGGAGGATAATTATGGCAAATGACGAATTAGTATGTCCTATTTGTGGGGAAGTAACGAGTTCTTATATGGGCAATTATCGACGGGATAGATTATGTCGTGAACACGCAAAAGATTTAAAAAACGGTGTTATTGAATTAGACGAGGACGGTTTGTTTATTGACGTTGAGTCGGGTGACGTTTTGAATTCTGATTATGAGGGAGATTTTTCTAATACGGAAGGTACTTGTATTGTTTGTGGGGCAGAATGCAAAAAAGGACACTATCAATGTCGTGATTGCTATTATGAAACACGCGATTATATGGACGGTATTGACGGCAATTCAAGTGTTAGGGATTTAAGAGATTATTATTACAATTTAAAAGATTATATTTTTAGATTAAGAGATTCCGAATGGATTTTAACAAATTGCAATAAGCTTATTGGAATAGCTTTGGTAAATGAAAAATTCAATGATGACCACGCTTTAAAAAATCGAGTATATAAAGATGTTGCCTATATTATTGAAAAAAAGGCAGAATATCTTGAAGATGATGATGAAGATTATGATAGTGAAGATAGCGAAGAAGATGTAAAAACAGCGAAGGCGCAAGAAGAAAAGAAAACATATTATCACTATTCTTCCGACGGTCACGCTTTGGATAGTGATATGGAAATCCGTATTGACGATATTTTGTATAGCAACGAGATTTTTCATTGTTGCCACAAGCGCGTTACCGAAATTTCCGAGCGTGCAGTCGTAAGTGATTGGTTTATCCCTATTGAGGGAATAAACAAAGGCATTTATATCGAATATTGGGGAATGGATAATGAAAAATACAAGCAGAATAAGGAAGAAAAGATTAAGCTTTATTTGGAAAACGATTTGCCCCTTATTCAAATTGAAAAGGACGAACCTAAATTAGATATGCAAGTTTTTACAGGGCATTTGATTGCACAAATTCGCGATAAAGCAAAAGAATACTTTGGGGCTATGCCCAAATGGGAAAAACCGAAGAAGAGATAACTAAAGAATAAGAATTATATCCATTGGCGATTTTATTTAATTGTGTGAATGGGTTGTGGCATAAAAAGGATAGACGGAGCTTGTCCGTCTATCCTTTTATAATTCGTCTTTGTGTTCGGCGCAGTATTGTTCAAACTGTGTTTGTGAGATTTCGCTTACGCCGTCGCCTTTATAGGCGTTGAAGAAATACGTGACCTTTGTTTCTGCTTTGCCAAGTTGTAATTCGCCAACATATATTTTGCGTTCACAAGCATAAATATACGTTTTGTCTTTTAAAAAGCATTTATAAATTTTATCAAAATAATAATTATTATATCCGAATGCTTGATTCCAATTTTTATAATCAGCGAGGAAATTCCTTACTCCTTGCCTACTCTGTAAAGTATATTTATTTGAGTCGAAGGTTTCGGGGGGATTATTAAGTGGATTTTGAAAGAACCCTTTTCGCAAAATAAAATCGGCAATTTTGGGATATAATTCATCGGCAAAGCAGCTCGCTGGAGTTTTCAACCACAGCCCGTCGGTTGTATACGTATGTATTCTTTGCTCGAAAATTTTGCACGTTTCATCGATAATTTCTGCAAGTTTTTCTCTTGAAAGGTTATGAATGTAAAGTACAGGAATTTCCGTCTTTTCTCTTTCGGTGGCGCGCGGTCGCAGTCCAAACGTTTGGACTGTTGAGGGCGTTCCCACGGTCGGCGCAACGTTATATTTTTCGCTTGCGGCTGTTTCTTTGTCCGTTTGCTGTTCATCGGGCGTATTGGCTTCGATAGAGAGCTGCCCCTCGATTTGCTTATTGTCTGATATGGGCGAGAGAATAGGTGCTTGTTCTTGCTCTTCTTGCCATTCGGGTAGCGGTTTATAGTTGCCAACATTTTTATTAACGTATTTTATATATTCTTTGAGAATACGAACGGGCGTAGATGGTGGGATTATTTTTTCGATATTCCAAGGTATTGAATAGATTTTTTCTATTTCTATAAGTTGACTGTATTTATAATTTTTATATTTGGGGTCTATCCAAGTCTTATGGTCGCCGTATTGGTTGCGGTCGCAAAAGCGTTTAAACACGTTTATTAAATTATAAGTAGACGATTTGCCTAAATCAAGCTCTTTTTCGGCAAGCTGTTCTATGCTCTCATATCCGAGAGCCTCTACGTAGTTATAAATTTGCGCCTCATATAAATGACAGCCGACAAGGAAGAATGTATCACCGATTTCCTTCATATATTCCTTTGCGTGTTTAAGGAAATTTTGTGCGTGTGGTAAAATTTCTTTTTTTTCTGATGCGGTTAAGAATGTCATAATTTTATATCCTTCCCCCGTATTGCCGATAGGACAGCAGATTTTTTTAATCTATTAAGTAGCGGACGTTTGCTTGATAGCCCGATTGTCGCAAGCTATCACGAACGGCTCTCGCCATAGCGGTACGTTTGAAACCGCAACCGTCTACAGCTCCGCGAATATAAATGTAGTTCCCTTCAATACTTGCCCATAACCCTGTGCCTTTAAATGAGTCTTCAATATCTTGCTTATGCCAATCGGGAAGAATTAAAACGGGCAGGTCAAGGTTGCAAGTACCGCCGTCATCGGTATCTTTAAGTTTTTCGGCTTCTTGCTTCGCCAAAATGAGTGCTATTCTTAATGCTAAAATCTCGTTTTCTTGCTTGCGTTGAATTTTCATTTGCTTACTCTTTATTCAATTTCTACGACAAATACGGGGTCACCGTCTTTGTTTTCATTGAAAAATTTACGGCTATATGGATATTCCGCGTAAATCTTGAAAATGTCGCAAGGTTCAACGCTTTTGATTTCGCCGAATTGCTCCAACCATTCAACAGCACGTTCTTTGGCTTTCTCGTACACGGTGACGTAAACGCGGTTGTCGTAGTTGTTTTCTACGTGCGCGATAGTCTCAGGGTATTCTCTTGCATTATTGTAAATCGTAAGGAAATGTTTAGCGTATTCGTCAACGTTTCCGTGAACGTTAATGCAAATGGTAAATCCGTTTTCTTTTTCAGCATAAAGTTCTTTCATTTTTTAATTCTCCTTAATTAAAATTTACCCTTAAAAAGTATTGACATTTGCGGATATAACCGCTATAATGAAATAAAAGGTGGATACAGGGCGTAGGCAGGTTGTTAGCCCCGTATCGGTTAGCCGTTCGGGTGGTTGGTAGCCGTTTACCCGTTCGGCTTTGTTATTTGGTTGCAATCCTTGTTTTTATTGCGTTATGTATGCGATAAATTCAAGGATTTTTTCTTCTGTCCAATTCATAGACCGCAGATATTCGATAATGCGTTGTATGTGCTTATCGTTTAACGCTGGCATTTCCTTTTCTTCCATACTTCCTTTACCTGCCCTATTTAATAGAGTGCGCTCGACTTTGACTTGCTCCACCATTGAAAGAGAGTTGCAAGTCGCGCTTGCAACTCTTAACAGGGTTGCCCCATATTTTGTGTCGCGGTCAAGGTGGAGAGCAAAAATTTTATGGTAAGCTACCGCATTAAGGAATAAAAATTTTGATACTACCTTGGCCGCATTAGATACAAAATATGACACAAAAAAGCACGAATTTAGATAAAGTTCGATTGCAAAATGAATAACGCCGACGAGAACAGCGACCGTTATCCGCGGGATAGCGGAAGCGGCGCTGTCCGCGGCGTTCCACTTTTGAGCCGAACCATACAAAGGGGTAAAAGAATGTATAAGTTTACTGCAAAAGAAAAAATGAACGCTTTGAAAGCATTGCGTTCATCAAATTGTTTAACGATATGTCGAAGATATAAAGTGAGTCGTGTTACGTTGTGGCGTTGGAAAAGACAGTATGACGGAAACTTGGAAAGCTTAGAGCCAAAATTCAGCCGTAAAAATATTCACCACCCGAACGAGCAAACCGACGAAGAAAAGAAAAATATACAAAATCTTGTCCGCAGAAATCCCGACATAGGGCTAAACGAATTATATGGGAAATTGTATAGAGATTATGGGTATAGACGTAATCCCGTTACACTCTATCGTTTTTTGCGTAAAAACGATATAAAAGCAAGTAAGCCAAGGCAAACATATAAACCCAAACCTTACATAACGCCATTGGAAGTGGGCGAGAAATGGCAGTTAGACGTTAAATACGTGCCGTTTGAGTGTTACTCGGGGAACGGGGCTTGCGAGCGTTGTTTTCAATATACCGTAATTGATGAAGCTACAAGAAAACGGTATATAAGAGCCTATAAGGAACAATGCCAAGAATCTACGATTGACTTTATTTTGCGTGCCTTTAAGTTTTTCGGTTATGTACCTAAAATGATACAAACTGATAATGGACAGGAATTTACGTTTTTAGGGGGAAGAACAAAAGACGGCCGAATCCATAAATTCGATCGTCTTTGTTCGCACTTTGGAATTGAGCATAAATTGATACGTCCAAGAACGCCAAGACATAACGGGAAAGTTGAGCGTTCACATAGAAATGATAATGAGCGTTTCTATCGGTTTTTACGCTATTATTCGTTTGACGATTTGCAAGCGCAAATGAGTGTGTATCTTCGGCGTTCAAACAATATTCCGACAAGTGTTTTAAGGTCGAAAGACGATAAACGCCGTTGGTTATCCCCGAACGAAAAAGAACAAGAATTATTAAGCTGTTAGAAAAATTGAAAACTTACAGCCGTCCTTTTGCGACGGCTTTTTCCACGTAAAGAAAAACGACTTTTTCTGTAAGAAAGAGCCGTTTTTTCGTGTTCATATAAAATTTTTTATTTTTTTAGAAAAAATGTGTTTCATTCACTTGACAATTCAACATTTTACGGATTTTGCCGTTTTGCGTGGATAAAAAGGTGCGGAAAGTGCGAAAATATGGATATGAAAAAGCAAAACCGTATTCGCTCCGTGCTTACCGTTTTCAGCGCGCTTACTGCGCTTACCGCAACGGCTTGTACGGGCTGTAATCCAAATGCAAATTCCGCCGCGCTGCAAGACGTCGTTCGCCGTGAAGATTTTCGCAGCGTGTACGATGAAATCGGCGCGAACGTCACCATCGACCAAGTCGAAGAAGCCGACGACGGCAAAGCCTACGTTACCGTGGGGGGAGTAAGGTACGAGCTGGGTATGGACTTCCTTTCCATGGCGATGGTCTATAACACCCAGCCTGCGGGCGGCTTTACGACGCCCACCGCCGTGTATAACGAGTGGTGGCGGCTGTTTATGCAACGCTGGAACGGGCTTGTCCCCGAAGCGCCGCTGTATTCCAACCAGTATTACGACGTATACAACGGCAAAATTTCCGCGCTGAAAACTACGCCGTATTGGAGTGTAACAGACGCCATTGTCGGTGCAACGCTAAATAGCGGCAACTCGGTTATTTTAGGAAGCAGCAGCCCGCTTTCGGGCGCGTTTCGTAACGCTTCATTCGGGAAGTCCGCGCCGGGCTCAGCCGACCTTGCCGTGCAAAGCCTGACCAGCGGCTATTCCACCGTCGTTACGGATATGGGTGGGTCGTATCAATGGGCGGACGCGCAAATTTTGGCTTCGCGTGCGGACGAAGGCAATCCCGACGGCACGCGCACGTTCACAATGCAAATCGCCAAGGATTTGACCTTTTCGGACGGCTCGCCAATACGCGCGGAAAACTACTTGGTTTCTACGCTGGTGGGGAGCAGTAAGGTAATGCGCGAAGCGGGCGGCGGTGAATCGGCGGGGATGACCTTGCAGGGCTACGAAGCTTTTAACGGGTATACGGGCGACGGCGACCCTATCCCTTTTTCGGGGGTGCGCTTGCTGGACGAGTATACCTTTTCCGTTACCGTAAAAAAGGAGTATGCGAATTATTATTATGCCATCGCTTACGGTGCGTTCACGCCTGTGCCTACGGCGCTGTATGCGGCGGACTATGCCGTGAAGGACGACGGGCAGGGCGCGTATTTGGAAAAGGATTTTTATAAAAAAACGGAGCGCAACGGCGTGCTTTCGTATGTGCAAGCGGACGTCATCAAACGCAACGTAGCCAACTACAACGCGACCGCTTTTCCCTATTCTGGACCTTACTATTTAGAAAATTACGACGCTGCCACCCGCGTGGCTACCTTGAAACGCAATCCGCGCTATAAAGGGGATCACCGCGGCACACCGACGATTGAGCGCATTTCTTACGTGAAAATTATTGCGGAAACGCAGTTCGATCAGCTCAAACAAGGGCAGGTCGACGTGCTGGCAGGGGTTACGGGCGGAGAAGAAACACGCGCCGCGCTCGCCTTGGTGGACGGCGTTCGTTTCAAAGAGACCCATTACGATAGGGCAGGGTATGGGAAGCTGGCGTTCCGTTGCGATTTCGGGCCTACGCAATTTGCCGAGGTGCGCCGCGCCGTGATGCATACGATTGACCGCGACGAGTTTGCGCAGGTCTTTACGGGCGGGTACTGCACGGTGGTGCACGCGCCTTATCACGCGGGGTCCGAGGCTTACCTTGCCACCAAAGACAGGCTAAAACTCAACCGCTATGAATACAGCGTGGAGCGTGCAAAAGCCGAGCTTCGCGCGGGGGGCTGGATATACGACGGCAAGGGAAAGCCGTATGACGAAGCCGCGGGCGGCGTGCGTTATAAAAAGCTTTCGGGTTATGAAAAAACGTATAACAATCTTACCTTTGCGGCGACGGATAATAAGTACAGGACGAAAAAAATCGACGGGGAATATTATATGCCGCTCGTTATCAACTGGATGGGAACGCAGCCGAACCCCGTCACCGACCAGCTGATTACCGCTTGGCAAAACAATCCGAATGCAGGCGCGAAAATCGGCGCGTATATCACCTACGCGTCGGGGGATATGAATTCCGCGCTTTACGGCGAATACTGTCAAATGCCCGCCTACGGCTTTACGCGCGCCAGATACGGAGCGGTCAATTTTGCTACGGGATTTACGGGGGCGGCGTACGACCAAGCCTTTTCGTGGACGCTTGACCCTGACAAGTATGATAATTACAGCGTAAATTACCTGCGCGATGAAGCGGATTTTCTATCCAATTATCGGCAAACAACGGGGGCAGGTACGCGTTGAGTATGGGGAAATATATTTTACGCCGCCTGCTTTATCTTGTGGGAGTACTGTTTGTGCTGTCCTTTTTGGTGTTCGTCGTTTACAATATGCTGCCTGTGGATAAAGCGGCGGATATGGCAATGCAGGAAATCGCGGCGAATAAAAATTTGATTTATGCCGAACGGTATTTGTACTGGCAGCGTAAGCTGGGACTGGACGGCGGAATTGTTACGCGATATTTCCGCTGGTTGGGCTTTGCGCCTTTTTACGACGGCAGCTTTAAGGGCTTACTGCAAGGCAATCTCGGCAATTCCGTCGCCTATGGAAAACCCGTTTCCGACGTCATCAAAGAGCCCTTGCGCAACACCGTGTTTTTAAATTTTTTTACCACGGTTGCCGCGTTGGGCATCACCATTCCGTTGGGGATTTTTTGCGCGACGAAAAAGGGAAGTAAGCGGGATTTTGTCGTGCAGGTCGGCACGATTATCGGGTATAGTATGCCCGTCTTCATCACCGCCATTTTATTCATTTGGCTGTTTGCGGTGAAGCTGGGCGTGTTCCCCGTTTCGGGTATGAGCTCGGTGGGCAAGGACTATACGGGCTTTCGTGCCTTTTTGGATAAGCTGTATCATTTTGCTCTGCCGCTTATCGTAATGACCTTTTGTTCGCTGGGCGGAATGACCCGCTACGTCCGTGCGGCGATGTTGGACGCGCTTTCGCTCGATTGCATTAAAACGGCGAGAGCAAAGGGCTTGCCGCTTGGTAGAATCGTCCGTTCTCACGCGTGGCGGAACGCGCTCATTCCCGTGGTTGCGCTCATCATCGGTTGGGTGCTTGGCATTTTTTCGGGTTCGATTATGATAGAAAATATTTTCGGTTTGAACGGCATCGGCAAGGTGTATTTCGACGCGCTGACGGCGAACGACAACGAAATCGTTCTCGCAATGCAAATGTTTTATATTTTACTTGCGTTAGTGGGGAATCTTGCCGTGGATTTGGCTTACGGCTTGGTTGATCCGCGTATTCGCGTCAATCGGTAAAGGGGGAGTGTATGCGTGCGCAAAAAAACTGGCTAAAACGCCTATATGGGCATACCGTGTCCGCGTTGAAACGAATTTGGCGTTGGATAAAGCGCGGCGTTTTCGGCAGCGGAAAAGAGTTAAACGGCTTGGATAGGGACTTACTGGAAAGCCCGTCCAAGCAGCTTCGCGCCGCATTTTTTCGCAAGAAAGGCGCGGTGGCTGCGCTTATTGTGCTCGTCGGCTTATTTTTGTTCACTTTCATCGCGCCCGCGTTCGTTTCTCTCGACGTCAACTATACCGATCCTTTGCAGCAAAATCTTGCGCCCGGTTATTCTTTGCTTGCAATGCCGCGGAAGCTAAAAAAGGACGTGGCGAACGTCGACGGCTTTTCGGGTTTTACCATCGGCGTGGACGGCAGCGGAAAGCTCTACGTTTGGGGGGATACTAAGGACAGCTTGACCAAAATCGATTTCAAAAAAATCCCCGCGGCGGTAAAAAAAGAAGGGGTTGCGTTTGCGGCGGCAGGGAAAGACCATATTATCGCCGTCACCAAAACGGGCAAAATCGTGGGGTGGGGGGATAACAGCCGCGGTCAGTACGGCAGCGCACCTGTCTTAAACGCCCTGCCGATGCCCGCGCGCTTGGAAAACGGTGTAAATCCCGACGAAATTGCGGGGCTATCTTGCGGTTATCAGGCTACGGCGCTCGTCTTTAAGGACGGAACGACGGCGGTTTGGGGCAACGTCAACGCCGTCAAAAACCTTGCTGATTTTCAGGACGAAAGGGACGTGCAAAAAATTCTTTTTACCAATTCCGCGGCGGTTGCCTTGAAAAAAGACGGGCAAATTTCCACGGGTAACGAAACGCTGTTCTATTCGGCAATCAGCTCCAAAAACGGACGGCAAAACGAACTCAACGCATACCTGGTAGGCAAAAACGTGGTGGAAATCGCTTCCGACAACAAGTGTATTGCCCTGATTACGGACGACGGAGAGCTGATTGTTTCGGGTGCGTTTGAGAACGGGGAAGACGTTTTGCCCCGCTTGCAGGCGGACGAAAAATTCCTTTCGCTCGACGGCGGAACGCGGCATTTTATCGGCGTAACGGACAAGGGTAACGTGTATGCTTGGGGACATAACGCCTACGGACAATGCAATCTAAAAACAAAAAAAGGCGCACGGGCGTTTGCGGGCGCAATGCAAAGCTACGTGATAAACGGCGCAGGAAAATTAAAGGAAAGCGCGGGGCTAAAAGGCTATCTTTTCGGCACGGACGGCAGGGGGCGCGACGTATTCGCGCGTATCGTCCACGGCGGCAAAATGACGTTGACCATCGGCGGCGTAGCCGTCATCGTTTCGTCGGCAATCGCCATTCTCGTCGGGTGTACGGCAGGGTATTTCGGCGGCGCGGTGGATACGCTGTTGATGCGGGTCACCGAAATTTTTTCGTCAATGCCCTTTTTGCCTTTTGCAATGCTGCTTTCGCAAATTATCAAAAACTATAACGTGCCCGAAACCACCCGTATTTTTATTATAATGCTGATTTTGGGCGCGCTGTCTTGGACGGGGCTTGCGCGTATGATTCGCGGGCAAGTCCTTGCGGAGCGAGAAAAGGAGTTTGTGCTCGCCGCCCGCGCAATGGGCATTTCGGAAGGCAAAATCGCCTTTCGGCACGTCCTGCCCAACGTCCTGTCCGTCATTTTAGTAAGTATGACCTTGGACTTTGCAGGCTGTTTGCTCACGGAGTCGTCCCTGTCCTATCTCGGGTTCGGCGTGCAGCAGCCCCAACCCACGTGGGGGAATATGCTTTCGGGCAGCAACAACAGCACCGTGATACAAAACTACTGGTGGCAATGGCTTTTCCCCGCGCTATTTCTCTCGCTTGCCGTCGTTTGTATCAACGTAATCGGCGACGCTTTGCGCGACGCGTTCGATTCTAAACGCGAATGAGTTTTTAGGATATCGAAACGGAGCGCTTCGCGCATATCGCCCCAGAAAAAGGAGTAAGTATGTCCCTATTGCAAGTACAAAATTTGCATACGCGCTTTCAAACGCGCAAAGGCGTGGTCAACGCCGTCAACGACGTAAGCTTTTCTTTGGAAAAAGGAAAAACGCTTGCACTCGTCGGCGAGTCGGGGTCAGGGAAAAGCGTTACGGCAATGAGCGTTTTACGCTTGTTGGACGAGAACGGATATATCGCAGGCGGCGAAATTTTGTTTCAGGACGGAGAAAGCGTCAAGGACCTGACGAAGCTCAGCGAAAAGCAGATGAACGCCGTCCGCGGCGACCGCATTTCCGTGATTTTTCAAGAACCGATGACCGCGCTCAATCCCGTTTTTACGGTGGGCAGGCAGCTCTGCGAGCCCTTTCAAATCCATCGTGGAATGGATAAAAAATCAGCTTGGCAGGCAGGGATAAAAATGCTGGAACAGGTCCGTATCCCTAACCCCGAACGAATTATGAAGCAATACGCTCACCAGCTTTCGGGGGGTATGCGTCAGCGAGTGATGATTGCAATGGCTTTGGCTTGCCGACCGGATATTTTGATTGCGGATGAGCCGACTACCGCGCTCGACGTGACCATACAGGCGCAAATTTTGTGGCTAATGCGCAGCTTGCAACGGGAAAATCAAACGGCGATTTTGTTTATCACGCACGACTTGGGTGTGGTCAACGAAATGGCGGACGACGTTGCCGTAATGTACTGCGGCCAAGTGGTTGAACGCGTACCTGCCCCCGTCCTTTTTGATAATCCTACCCGTTTACACCCCTATACGGAAGGGCTTTTGCTTTCCGCGCCTAGCGCAAAAAACGCGGGAAAACGCTTGGAAACGATTGCGGGCAGCGTACCCCATCCGTTGCAGCTTCCCAAGGGCTGTAAGTTTTCGCCGCGCTGTAAATATTGTACGGCGCGCTGTGAAAGAGAAGAGCCTGAGCTTTTTAAAATTGACGGCGAAGAAAATCGGTTTATCCGTTGTTTTTATCCCGAAAAGGAGCAAAGAGAAAGTGCAGAACACGCAAAACTTACTGTCCATCGTGGCGCTTAAAAAATATTTTCCGTTGCCTAAAAAATCGCTGTTTAGCCGTAACCGTCCCTATCTTCGCGCGGTGGAAGAAATCACGCTGGATATACGCAAAGGGGAAACGTTTGGGCTGGTAGGCGAAAGCGGCTGCGGAAAATCTACCTTTGGTAGAACGCTTTTGCAGCTATACAAGCCCACTTCGGGCAGTATTTATTATTATGCGGCGGAGCGCGGCAGGGTGGAGCTTACCGCATTAAAAGGAAGGGCGTTGCGGGCGCTAAGAAAGGATTTACAAATCATTTTTCAAGACCCCTATTCATCGCTCAATCCGCGTATGACGGTGGGGCAAATCATCGAAGAGGGGGTTGCCGCGCATAAATTTTTCCGTAAAGGCACGCCCGAAATGAAAAAATACGTGGCGGAGATTATGCAAAAATGCGGCTTGCAACCGTATATGCTCAACCGTTATCCCCACCAGTTTTCGGGCGGACAAAGACAGCGCGTTTGTATTGCCCGCGCCCTTGCCGTGCAGCCCAAATTCGTCGTTTGCGACGAATGCGTTTCCGCGTTAGACGTTTCCGTGCAGTCGCAAATTCTCAACCTGCTGAACGAGCTGAAAGAAAAGGAAAGCTTGACCTACCTGTTTATCTCACACGATTTATCCGTCGTGCGGTATATTTCTCAACGGATCGGCGTAATGTATCTTGGACGAATTGTAGAAATGGGGGAAGCGGAACAGGTATTCACGCAGCCCCGCCATCCGTACACCGTAGCGTTGATTAGCGCCATTCCGTCGGCGGAGCGGGGCAAGACGGCAAAGGGGGAAGAAAAAATTTTACTTTCGGGGCAAATGCCCAGCGCGGTGACCCCGCCCAAGGGCTGTCCCTTTCACACCCGTTGTTTTATGGCGCAGGAATGCTGTCAACGCGTACCTGCTCCCATCGTAGAGATAGAAAGCGGACATTTCGTCGCCTGTCATTTCGCGGACGTAGCTACGGCGGAAAAACGTGAAATTGCCCTAAAAAAGCAAGCGAAAAGCACCGCAAAGGCAAGCGGGGAAGAAAGTAAGAGCGAAAAGGGATAAAACAGCGTTTCAAACCCTATTTTTAACGCCGCGAAAACGTCGCGGCGTTTTCCGTTTGAACGGCCTATCTTTTCCTAAGGAAAAGAAATTTGGCTAAAAAACAAAGAAAAAGACGGAAAAGTTGATAAAAAAACGCAAATGCATATTGCGTTGTGTTGACAAACGCTTGAAAAAAGTATTATAATGATAAATGTGAGAGTATGCGCGCAGCGTTTTTTACGTGCGGAAATCATAAAAAAATTTTTACATATCGGAGGATATTCAACAACTACTATGGACCCAAGTCTATCTTTGCTGGCGACAAAAATTGACACGCAACTCGTTACGTGGCTGACCGTCGCCATCGTCGCATTGGTACTTCTTTCCGGCTTCTTTTCCGGCACGGAAACCGCGTTTTCTTGCGCGAACAAAATCAAGCTGAAAGCGCTTGTCGCAACGGGTAAAAAGAATGCGGAATCCGTTTTAAAATATGCGGATACGCACTACGATAAGCTGGTAACGGCAATTCTTGTCGGAAACAACATCGTCAACCTGTCCGCGTCCGCAATCGGCACGGTTTTATTTGCTGAATTGCTTATGGGCAAGGCGTATTCCGACGTCGTATCCACGGCAGTTTTAACGGTCGGCGTGCTGTTATTCGGCGAAATCACCCCGAAGTATCTTTCCAGCGTCTACCCCGAAAAAATGTGCTTCTTCTTCCATCCGTTGATGCAAGTTTTTTACTGGGGACTCTGGCCTATTTGCAAAATCTTCGACGGCTATAAGTTCATTTTGACGAAAATTTTCAAGCTCAAAAAGGACGAAACCGTCACCGATGAAGAGCTGATGTCCTTAGTGGACGAGGCGGAAGAAAGCGGCACGCTCAAGGAAGACGAGTCCGAGCTTCTTCGCTCCGCGCTGGAATTTGACGATTTAAAGGTGGAAGATATTCTCGTGCCCCGCGTAGACGTGTTTGCGGTTGCGGAAGATTCCACAATGGACGAGATCCGCGGTGTTTTTGAAAGCTGTGGATATTCCCGTTTGCCTGTATATAAAGACACCATCGACAACGTCATCGGTTTGGTGCACGAACGCGACTTTTTCCTTGCGTATTTACGCGGCGAAAAGAATATTTCGCGCGTGGTGCAGGACGTGGTGTTCACGTCGGAATACACTCGTATTTCCACCCTTTTAAAGCAGCTGCAAAAGCAAAAAATCCATATGGCGGCGGTTTCCGACGAATACGGCGGCTTGGTGGGTATCGTCACCTTGGAAGATATTTTGGAAGAGCTTGTCGGCGAAATTTGGGACGAACACGACGAAGAAGAAGTACTGTTTGGCAAAGTGGGCGACGGCGAATACTGGGTGGACGGTAAATGCGAGCTGGAAACCTTCTTCGAGCTTTACGAAAAGGAAGTCGACGACGAGCGTTTCGAGTCCAACACCGTCGGCGGTTGGGTAACCGAAGAGTTTGGTATAATCCCGTCCATCGGCGAAACCTTCCGCTTTGAAGATTTAGAAATTCGTATCGTCAAAGCAAGCAAGCAAAAGGTGCTTAAAGTCCGCACGCGCATACTTAGCGAAGCGGAAATCAAAGAAGATGAAGAAAATAAAAACGGAGATAAATAAGATGGCAACGATTTTGGTAACGGGCGGCTGCGGTTATATCGGTTCGCATACGGTTGTAGAACTCTTGAACAAAAATTACGACGTAGTTGTGGTAGACAATTTTAGCAACTCCAACCCCGAAAGCTTGCGCCGCGTACAAAAAATCACGGGCAAAACGGTAACCTTTTACGAAGCAGATATCCGCGACGTGCAGGCGATGGAAAAAATTTTCACGGCGCACAAATTTGACGCGGTAATCCACTTTGCGGCATTTAAGGCGGTAGGCGAAAGCTGTAAATTGCCTTTAAAATATTACGAAAACAACATCAGCGGCACCGTTTCGTTGCTGCAAATTATGGAAAAGTACAATGTGAAAAAGGTAATTTTCTCGTCGTCGGCAACCGTTTACGGCGATCCCGAACGCCTGCCCTTAGACGAAAATTGCCGTCTTTCCACAACCAATCCTTACGGCAGCACCAAGCTGATGATGGAAATGATTATGCAGGACTTGTATAAGGCGGATAAGGAATGGAACATCATTCTGCTCCGTTACTTCAATCCCGTCGGCGCGCACGAAAGCGGAATGATCGGCGAAGACCCCAAAGGCATTCCCAACAACCTGATGCCCTTCGTTGCGCAGGTTGCCAGCGGTAAGCTTTCCTGCATCAACGTATTCGGCGACGACTACGATACCCCCGACGGCACGGGCGTACGCGATTTCATTCATGTAGTAGACCTTGCGCTCGGTCACATTGCGGCAATCGAACGCTGCAACGAAAGCGGCGTGCATATCTATAACTTGGGTACGGGTAGGGGTTATAGCGTAATGGAAATGATCCACGCCTTTGAAAAGGCTTGCGGAAAGACCCTGCCCTACAAAATCGCGCCCCGTCGCGACGGCGATATCGCAGCTTGCTACGCCGCACCCGACAAAGCCAAGGCAGAGCTTGGCTGGGAAGCGAAATTCGGCATTGAAGAAATGTGCGCTTCGCAATGGAAATGGCAAAGCGGCAATCCCAACGGCTACGAAGCATAACACGCGCCCGATGATTCAACCCGACGAAATTATCCGTTCCAACCGCAAAACGTTGTCGCTATCTATCGATTTCTTCGGGAGATTGATTGTGCGCGCGCCCAAACGTTATAGCACGGAACGGATTTTTGCTTTCATACAGGAAAAAGAAAGCTGGATATTGCGTAAAAAAGCCCAAATGCAGGGGGCAGGTATTCGTTTACCGTCTGAAAATTTAGATGGTTACCGCCTGCTTTTGCTCGGTAGACCCTGCTTGATTTCTTTGACGGAAACGAATGCCGTTCGTTACGACGGAGAAAACCATCGCTTGTACTTGCCCCAAAAAAACGCCAAGGACCGTTTAAAAAAATGGCTGAAAGAGAATGCCAAGCGTATTCTTTTGGACGTAACGGAAAAGACGGCGCAGGAAATGCGCGTAAGCTATAAAAGCGTGGCGGTCACGTCCGCAAAAACACGTTGGGGCAGCTGCTCGGCGGATAACGCAATCCGTTACAGCTTCCGTTTGCTCTATGCGCCCAAGGACGTCATCGAATACGTTGTCGTGCACGAGCTTGCGCATACCAAGCACAAAAATCATTCCGCTTGGTTTTGGTCGGAGGTAGCCAAATATGTACCCGACTGGAAAAGCAAGCGCGCTTGGCTAAAACGCCACGGCGGGCTGATGGAAATTTTATAATATTTTCGCCTTAAAAAGGGCGACAAAAAGGGGCGTTAGTCCCGAAAAGACTGCTAAAATTGCTTTGCGCGTTTAGGCGCGCACGTTATGCGGTATAAATAAAAGAGAAAAAATCCCAAAGGGGAAGCTATGTTAGAACTCCAAAACGTGAGCTATACCGTGGAAGACGAACGGGGTAGCAAACAAATATTAAAAAACGTAAACCTGACCTTGGACGAGCGTTTCGTTGCGTTCACGGGCCCGAACGGCGGCGGGAAGTCTACGCTTGCCAAAATTATTGCGGGCATCTATAAACCCACGGCGGGCAAAATCTATTTCGACGGCGAAGACATCACCGACCTTTCCGTGACCGAACGTGCGCAAAAGGGCATTTCGTATGCCTTTCAACAGCCCGTCCGTTTCAAGGGCTTGACGGTGCGCGATCTTATCAACATCGCCGCAGGAAAAAACATCAAAATTTCGGACGCTTGCGCTTACCTTTCCGAAGTCGGAATGTGCGCCAGAGATTATATTGATAGAGAAGTCAACGCTTCCCTTTCGGGCGGTGAGCTCAAACGCATTGAAATCGCTACCATTTTGGCGCGCGGCACAAAGCTTTCCGTGTTCGACGAACCCGAAGCGGGCATTGACCTTTGGAGCTTTGGAAATCTCATCAAGGTCTTTGAAAAAATGCACGAAAAAACGCAAGGCAGCATTTTGATTATTTCCCACCAAGAACGCATTTTGAATATTGCCGACCGCATTGTGGTCATCGCCGACGGGCAGGTGGAAAATCAGGGTAAAAAAGACGATATTTTGCCCAAGCTTTTGCGTTCGGAAACCTGCAAAACGTTGACGGACAAGCTGTAAAGGAAGGGGGCAGGTATGGATTCAATACAAAAAGATTTACTTTTACAAATTGCGGACCTGCACGGCGTTCCCGAAGGCGCGTACAATATCCGCGCCAACAGCGAAACGCAGGCGAGAAACACCACGGCGAACATCGATATCATTCCTAAAACGGACGGTAAATCGGGGATTGATATCATCATCAAGCCGGGCACGAAAAAGGAAAGCGTGCATATTCCCGTCATCATTAGTAAGGCTGGCTTAAAGGAAACCGTTTACAACGATTTTTATATCGGCGACGGTGCGGACGTCGTTATCGTAGCGGGCTGCGGTATTCATAACTGTGGCGGCACGGATATGACGTCGCAGCACGACGGCGAGCATACCTTTTACGTCGGCAAAAACGCGCGCGTGAAATACGTAGAAAAGCATTACGGCGAAGGGGACGGCAACGGCAAAAACGTAATGAACCCCACGACGATTGTGCACCTTGCCGAAGGCGCGTATATGGAAATGGAAAGCACGCAAATCAAGGGCGTAGACTCCACCAAGCGCTTGACCAAAGCCACGATGGCGGCGGGGGCAAACTTTATCGTTAAGGAAAAGCTGTACACCCACGGTCAGCAGGTTGCCGATACCGATTTCGTGATTGATATGAACGGAGAAGGCTGTCGCGCGGACGTAGTTTCCCGTTCGGTGGCGGCGGATACGTCCCGTCAAAACTTTGTTTCGACGATGAACGGAAACGCGGCGTGTCACGGACATACGGAGTGCGACGCGATTATAATGGACAAGGCTTCGGTTACTGCCGCGCCCTGTCTTTCGGCAAACGACGTAGACGCGGAGCTTATCCACGAAGCGGCTATCGGGAAAATTGCCGGCGAACAGCTCATCAAGCTGATGACGCTTGGTTTGACGGAGCAGGAGGCGGAGGAGCAGATTATTAAGGGGTTTCTTCACTAATGCCACGCAAAGCCTTGCAATGCGCGCCGACGCACTCGGCAATTTAGAAAGACAATCGCCTTTCAACAACTTTACAAAAAATATCAAGGAGACATATAACTATGAGCGAATTAGCTTACAAAAGAACCAACGTGTACGAAGTCGCGGACGAAAAGCTGATGAAAGAGATTTTCGATTACGCGGAAGGCTACAAAACCTTCATCGACGAAGGCAAAACCGAACGCGAAGCTTGCGCGTTTGCGGTAGAAGCGGCGAAAAAGGCGGGGTACAAGCCTTTTGAATTTGGTATGAAGCTTAAAGCAGGCGACAAGGTTTACTACAACAACCGCGGCAAGAACTTATATCTGCTCAAAATCGGTACGGAAGACGTAGCGAAAGACGGTATTCGTATTATCGCTTCCCATATCGACAGCCCTAGACTCGACTTAAAGCAAGTGCCTTTGTACGAATCGGACGGCGTTGCGTTCGGTAAAACGCACTACTACGGCGGTATTCGCAAATATCAATGGACGGCAGTTCCGCTTGCATTGCACGGCGCGGTTGCCTTGAAAGACGGCAACGTACTTAACGTAAAAATCGGCGAAGACGAAAACGATCCCGTATTCTACGTAAGCGACTTGCTTCCCCACTTGGCAGCAAAGCAAAGCACGCGCCCCCTTGGCGAAGCCATCGCGGGGGAAGATTTGAATATTTGGTTCGGCAATATTCCCTACAAGGCGGCGGAAGACGATAAGGATAAAACGGTAAAAGAAAACCTGCTTCGTATCTTGAACGAAAAATACGGAATGAAAGAAGAAGATTTCCTTTCCGCAGAGCTTTCTCTCGTACCCGCCTATAAAGCAAAGGATATCGGTTTCGACCGTGGCTTGATCGGCGCATACGGCCACGACGACCGCGTTTGCTCCTATCCCGCATACACCGCGCTCTTTGACGAGCCTTCCAACGCACACACCGTTATGGTCATTCTTGCGGATAAGGAAGAAATCGGCAGCGAAGGCGCAACGGGTATGCAATGCGCACTGTTCAGCGATTTAGTTAACGAAGTAGCGACGTCCTTCGGTACGACGTCGGCAGCAATCCGCGCACACTCTATGTGTCTTTCCGCGGACGTAAACGCAGGCTACGATCCCAACTTCGCGGACGTTTGCGAAAGACTGAACTCCGCTTATCTTTCCCACGGCGCGGGTATCACCAAGTTCACGGGTTCTCGGGGTAAGAGCGGCTCTAACGATGCAGACGCGGAATTCATCGGCTTCCTGCGCAAGCTTTTTGAAGAAAACGGCGTAATTTGGCAAACGGGCGAAATGGGCAAAGTGGACGCAGGCGGCGGCGGTACGGTTGCAAAATTCATTGCAAATATGAACGTTAGCACCATCGACATCGGCGTTCCCGTAATTTCGATGCACTCTCCCTACGAAGTTATTTCCAAGGCGGACTTGTATCAAAACTACCTTGCGTTCCGCGCGTTCATTAAATAAAAAATCACGCAAAACGGCGTAAAAAAAGAAAAACGTACATACCGTGTACGCAATGAAACGAAAAAAAGCGTTCCGTCAAATCAACGGAGCGCTTTTGCTTTTAGGATTAAGTTAGAGTTATTCCACAAAAATATCGTCTTCGGAGAAGCGTAAAGACGTGGCGTAGTACGCCGAAATACCCTTCGTCATACTTTCGTAATCGGCGATGGCGATACTTTCGCAAGCAGAATGCATTGCAAGCTGTGCAATACCGATGTCCGCGCCCGCTACGCCGATATGTCGCGTTACCAACGCGCCCAGCGTACTGCCGCTTCTTGCGTCCGAGCGGTTGTAGAAATTTTGATAGGGTACGTCCGCATTGTCAAAAACCGTCTTCAACACCGCCGCCGACAGTGCGTCGGTGACGTACGCTTTGCCTGCGTGCGCTTTGATGACGATACCGCCGCCCAGCTTGGGGGCGTTTGTCGGGTCGGATTTTTCAGGGTGGTTGGGGTGTATTGCGTGCGCATTGTCCGCGGAAAGCAAGAAAGAGCCAGCCAATGCCTTATAATATTCGTTATCGTCAAAACGGAGCGCGTATGCTACGCGGCGTAAGGTCGTTTCCAAAAAATCCCCGTCCGCGCCTTGCGGAGAAAGACTGCCGATTTCTTCGTTATCCATAACGGCAAGCACGCAAATTCCGCTGGTTTCCGTGGTGGAAAGCAACGCTTGCAGGGCGGCGTGCGTGCAGGCAAGGTTGTCAATGCGCGGCGCTGCCAAAAATTCGTCGTTGACGCCAAAGAGATAGGGCGTTTCCGCATTCACCAAAAATAAATCGTACGAAATCGCGTTTTCGCCCACCGCTTTTTCCAACAGCTTTTCCGTGCAAACGCTTTCGTTGAGCAATGCGCAAAGGGGTTGTAAATCCACCTGTGCGTTGACGGAAAATTTCTCGTTCACTTCGCGATTTTGATGGATTGCCACCGACGGAATTTGCACGCAAAAAGGGGAAACGACGTTTTCCGTGCGCAGACTTCTGCCGTTTCTGCGCACCACGCGTCCAGCAATTTTTAAGGGACGGTCGAAGAAGGAATACCAAATCCCGCCGCCGTATTTTTCCACGTTCAAGGTTGCGTAATCCGCCGCTTTTTTCACTATGGGATTTTCTTTAAGCTTCAAAGCGGGCGAATCGGTATGCGTAGCCACGATTTTATAGGCAAACTCGTCCAATGCCCCCACGGTAAACGCAATAAGACTGCTGCCGCCGCGGGTCACGAAATATTTTCCGCCTTCGCAAAGCGACCAGTCGCGGTTTTCCGCCAACTGAATAAAGCCGTCGTCTTCCAAAGCTCGTTTCACGTTTTCGCAAGCGTGATAAGCGGTGTAGGATTCTCGTAAAAAGCTTGTTAAATGTTCGGACATAAAAAGCTCCTTAAATGATAAATTGCTTTTTCATTGTAGCACTTTTTCCGCGCTTTGACAAGCTTTTACGGCGAAAAACTTTCTTTTCCGTTTATATTTACAAAAATTACCGTATTTTTACCCTGTTTTAACTTATTTTTCACAATTCTATGCTATCTTTATCGTAGAAAAAAAACTTAAAAAATAAACAAAAATTTTTTTAAAAATTCTCTTGACAACGCAAAAAATAGCGTTATAATATTACGAGGAAGAATTGTCCGCGGCGCGGAAGTAAATAGACGTAGAGGTAGAATAATGATGGCAACACAAAAAAATACGACAAAGAAAATAACGGCAAACGAAAAATACGTACGTACGCTTTACGAAACGGTAAAAAACCGCGAAGCGTTTGATTTGACGGGGGACAACGCCCGTTTTAGCGATACGCAGCTGCGTATGCTTGCGGAAATTGCAAGGGCAAGCCAAGAGGGAAAGCGTTTGATTTCCACACAGCTTGCAAAACGGCTGGGCGTTACCCGCTCGGCAATTTCGCAAATCGTCAGCGAATTAGAACGCGAGGGCGTCGTCAAGCGGGTTGCGGACGACGTGGATAGAAAAATCGCATACATCGAGTTCACGGAAAAGACTGCCGCGCTGTACGAAGAAGACTGGAACGCTTGCGCACGGTTTGTGGGGAAGGTCGTCAAGAAATTCGGCGAAGAAAAATTTTATCAAATGTGCGCCCTTTCCAACGAGTTTGCCGATTTTTTCGCGGAAGAAAAACGTTTGGATCGCATTAAGAAAAAATAATGCCGCGGCAAAAAAGCCCTTTAAAAACAGCCTAAAAAACGCAGGCTGTTTTTCTTTTTTTCAGTTTGTATAAAATCTACTCAGTTGCATATACTGCTTGCAGGAGGAACGAATTTATGCGTATTGTGAACATTATCGCTTATATTCTGGTGATTGTCGGCGCGGTAAACTGGGGTTTGTTCGGCTTGTTCGATTTCAATCTCGTTTCCACCGTCTTTTCGGGCGCGCGTACCGTCGGTTCAGTCATCGTGTATACCATCATCGCACTCGCGGCGTTATGGCTGATTCTTTCGCCCATCATCACGGGCGGCGTGCTTTGGCTTAGAAATAAGCGCGCGGAATAATCCAAAACGTTTTAGCGAACGCTTGGTAAAAGACAAAAACGCGCTCCCTGCGCAAGGGAACGCGTTTTTTCTATACAGTAATCTGTTTTTTGATTACG
>JAZSGC010000017.1:0-13396 GCA_045532525.1 Candidatus Scatosoma sp. | reverse complement strand
CAAATCCGCGTTTTTCCCCGCAAATTTGGCAAGAAGCGCTTGACGGTGTGTTCAAAAAAGACAATTCACTAAAAACAAAAGGACTTTAAGTCGGAGGCCAAGCGGTCTTAGGAAGACAATACTCAGGAACAACTCCTTGGCTCACAGAACGACATGGCTACGATCCGACTTCAAATCCGCGTTTTTCCCCGCAAATTTGGCAAGAAGCGCTTGACGGTGTGTTCAAAAAAGACAATTCACTAAAAACAAAAGGACTTTTATAGTCTTAAAATTAAAATAAAGGTACAGTAATGGATATTTTACAAATTATCACAAATGAATTCAATTTAAACCCCACGCACGCGCGTAATATTATTGATTTAATCGACGAAGGGAACACCATTCCGTTCATCGCGCGTTATCGCAAAGAAATGACGGGTGCTTGCGACGATCAGGTTTTGCGCGAGCTTTTCGATAGGCTTACATATTTGCGCAATTTGCAAAAGCGAAAGGAAGAAGTTGCAAACGCTATTACAGAGCAGGGAAAAATGACGGACGAGATTCGCGTTGCGCTTGAAAAAGCTGTGACTCTTACCGAAGTGGAAGACGTTTACCGTCCGTATAAACAAAAACGCAAAACGCGTGCGTCCGTTGCAATCGCAAAAGGCTTGCAGCCCCTTGCCGACGCGATTTTGGCGCAGGACAAGTCCTTAAACGTACAAGCGGAAGCCGAAAAATATATCACGGAAGAAGTAGAAACTGTCGAAGAAGCGATTGCAGGCGCGCAGGACATTATTGCGGAAATCATCTCCGATGACGCGGCAACCCGTAAAAAGCTGCGTAATTTCTTCTTTAAACACGGCGAAATCGTATCTGCATACGCCAAAGGCAAGGAAGCGGAAGATGAAACGAAAACGTACGGTATGTATGCGGATTATCAAGAACCGATAAGCGAAGTAAAAAGCCATCGCGTGTTGGCTTTAAACCGCGGGGAAAAGGAAGAATTCTTAAAGGTTTCCTTGTTGGTAGACGTCGATTTTGCAAAGCGCATCACGGCGGCAAGCTTCTTAAAGGACGGCGGTGAAAGTAGCGCTATTGTCAAAGCGGCAGCGGAAGACGGCTATGATAGGTTGATTGCCCCTTCCGTAGAACGCGAAGTGCGTGCGCAGCTCTTTGAAGACGCCAGCGAGCAAGCAATTAAGATGTTCGAGCTTAATTTAAAGCCCTTGCTTATGCAACCGCCCGTAAAGGACAAAATCACGATGGGTTGGGACCCGGCATTCCGTACAGGCTGTAAAATTTGCGTTGTGGACGGCACGGGTAAGGTGCTGGATAAAACGGTCGTATTCCCCACGCCGCCCCAAAATAAAACAGCGGAAGCAAAATTTATTTTAAAGCAACTGATTGCCAAGCATAAGGTCGAAGTTATTTCTTGCGGAAACGGAACGGCGAGCAAGGAAAGTGAAATTTTCATTTCCGAGCTCATCAAGGAAATCAAACAGGAAACGGGCAGGGAAGTCGGCTACGTTATCGTAAACGAGGCGGGTGCGTCCGTATACTCGGCAAGCGCGCTTGGTGCGGAAGAATTTCCCGATTACGACGTTACGGCACGCAGCGCGGTTTCGATTGCAAGAAGACTGCAAGACCCGCTTGCGGAACTCATTAAAATTGACCCTAAATCCATCGGGGTTGGTCAATATCAGCACGATATGAACCAAAAACGTTTGGACGGCGCACTGTCGGGGGTTTTAGAAGATTGCGTAAACAGCGTGGGCGTAGATTTGAATACCGCCAGCGTTTCTCTTTTAAAATTTGTGGCGGGGCTGAATGCTTCCGTTGCAAAAAACATCGTGGCTTATCGCGAAGAAAACGGTCGTTTTAAATCCCGTAAGCAGCTGCTTAAAGTGCCTAAGCTTGGCGAAAAGGCATATACGCAATGCGCAGGCTTCCTGCGTATCGACGGTGGAGAAAACATTTTGGATAATACCGCCGTGCACCCTGAATCGTACGCAAAAGCCGAAAAATTACTTGCGTTGTTCTCGTACACCAAGGAAGACGTTAAAGCGCGTAGAATTGACGATTTGCGGCGTAAAATCAAAGCCTACGGAGAAGAACGCGTTGCAAAAGAAACCGAGCTGGACAGCGCAACCTTAAACGATATCGTTGCGGAATTGATGAAGCCGGGCAGAGATATCCGCGACGCGTTGCCTGCCCCGATGCTCCGTAAAGATATTATGGGAATTGAAGACTTAAAAGTCGGTATGGAAGTGAGCGGCACGGTGCGCAACGTAGTGGATTTCGGTGCGTTTATTGATATCGGCGTGCATCAAGACGGACTTGTGCATATTTCGGAAATCACGGAAAGGTATATCCGTCATCCGTCTGAGGTGTTAAAGGTTGGGCAAATTGTGCAAGCTTGGGTAAAAGACGTCGACGTTAAGAAGAACAGAATCGGCTTGACGATGAAAAAGAAGAAATAACCCAAAAACGCTTGACATTTTTTAGATAAATCATTAAAATAGAAATATAGTTGTAACAAAACTCTTATTTTTGGAGGAAATTTTATGTTAGAAAAAGTACAGGCAATGCTTGCCGAAGCGTTGAATATCCCCGTTGAAAAGGTTACGCCGGACGCAAATATCTTAAAGGATTTGGGCGCGGATTCTTTGGACCTTATCGAATTGCTTACCCAGCTTGAAGACGATTACGGTATCGTTATTCCCGACGATGAAGTGGAAGGGCTTGTTACGGTTGCAGACGTAGCGGCAGAAATTGAAAAACTCATTAAGAAATAAAAGAAAGAAAAGGCTTTTGGTTCGCCAAAAGCCTTTTTTATATAATAATTATTGTCTATTCTTTGCGGAAACGTTTGCTTAAAAAAAACGAATGTGTTATAATTCTTTCGTAAGAATATTTTTGAGGTGTTTTTTATGTTACAGGTTACCGGTGTTTCTTTACAATACGGCAGCAAAAAATTGTTTGAAGACGTCAATTTAAAATTTACAAAGGGGAATTGCTACGGTATCATCGGCGCAAACGGCGCAGGGAAATCCACTTTCTTAAAGGTATTATCCGGTGAAATTGAACCCCAAAAGGGCTTTGTTTCTTTGGATAAAAACGAGCGTATGTCCGTTTTACAACAAAACCAAAATATGTACGATAACGAAACGGTTTTACGTACGGTAATGCTTGGCTTTAAGCGTCTTGTGGAAATTATGGACGAAAAAGACGCTTTGTATATGAAGCCGGACTTTTCCGAAGAAGACGGCGTGCGCGCGGCGGAGCTGGAAAGCGAATTCGCGGAAATGAACGGCTACGACGCCGAATTCCAAGCGGCGCAGCTTCTTAATGCGTTGGATATTCACGAAGAATTGCATTATTCCTTGATGAGCGATTTAGACGCAAAGCAAAAGGTACGCGTTCTCTTGGCACAAGCTTTGTTTGGCGACCCCGACGTGTTATTGTTGGACGAACCTACCAACAATCTCGACATTAAAACCGTGCGTTGGCTGGAAAACTATTTGATGGATTTTGAAAACACAATCATTATCGTATCCCACAACCGTCACTTCTTGAACAAGGTTTGCACCAACATTTGCGACGTAGACTTCGGTAAAATCAATATGTACGTGGGTAACTACGATTTCTGGTATCAAACCAGTCAGTTGCTTGCCCGCCAACAAAAGGAACAAAATAAAAAGGCGGAACAGCGCGCCAAAGAATTGCAAGATTTCATTGCGCGTTTCGCGGCAAACGCTTCCAAATCCCGTCAAGCAACGTCCAGAAAGAAAGAGCTTGAAAAGCTTACCATCAACGATTTTAAGCCGTCGCTTCGTAAATATCCCTATATCGACTTTAAGTTTGAAAAGGATATCGGCAACGACATCTTAATGGTAGAAGGCTTAACCAAGGAAGGCTACTTTAAAGACGTATCCTTTACCGTGCAGCACGGTGAAAAAATCGGCATCGTTTCGGATAAGAGTACGACTTTAACAATGCTTTACGATATTTTTATGGGTAAGGAACAGCCCGACGCTGGTACGGTAAAATGGGGAAAGACGATTACCACGTCCTATTTCCCGCAAAACAATAACGAGTATTTCCAAGACTGCGAATTAAATTTGGTGGAATGGCTTTCTCAGTTCTCCAACGACCATTACGAAGAATATCTCCGCGGTTGGCTTGGCAGAATGTTGTTCTCCGGTGAAGAAGCGCTGAAAAAAGCCAAGGTTTTATCGGGCGGTGAAAAGGTGCGCTGTATGCTTTCAAAAATGATGCTGGAAGGCAGCAATTTCCTGATTTTTGACGAACCCACTAACCACCTTGACTTGGAATCCATCACCGCATTGAACAACGGTTTAAGCAATTATAAGGGTGGTATGCTGTTGACCTCGCACGACCAAGAGCTGATGAATACGGTTGCAAACCGTATTATCGAAATCAACGAAACCAAGGTATATGATCGCCAAGTAACCTACGACGAATATATCGACGAAACCCACGCCTAAACGAAATAAAACGACAAAAGCAACGCAAAAAACACGCGTTGCTTTTTCTTTTTTAGCTATTCGACATATTTCGACAATAATTTTGAACAAAATTAAATTTTTATTGAAAAATATTTTTGAATATTGTAAAATAATGGTTGACGAGTGGTAAAATTTGTTGTATAATGGGTACAGTCAAACGCGTGACGACAAGAAAAAATTATGGCAGGTATATTATGGGGTCAAACTCAATTGTATTATTAGAATCAAACAGCGCGGTGGTTTCGCAATTGCGAGAAGCATTTGCGGAAAGGGGCGACTGCACTGTTTTGTATACGGGAGACGACGGTGACGAAGGGATAAAGCAAATTCTTGCGCATAAGCCGGATTTGGCTATCGTAAGTATGTTTTTAAAGGGGACGGATGGCTGTGGAGTTATTCGTGCGGTCAAAAAGGTTTGGCCGAATGCGAAAATCGTTGCAACGGGTATGGCAACGGATTCGTTGATTGAAGCGGCAATCAATGCGGGTGCGGCGTATTATTTGGTGAAGCCGTTCAGTATGCAAGCGGCAATGGAACGCATTACGGAACTTCTCAATCAGCCTAGCGCAACGGAAAAAGAAGTAAATCCGGCAAGGCGTCGTCCGTTGACAATAGAAGAAAAAATTAGCGAGATTTTCATTTCTATAGGGATTCCGCCGCATATCAAGGGGTATGGGTATTTGCGTGAAGGGATAAAAATGACGATTGAAAATCCGTACATAATCAACAGCGTTACCAAAGAGCTGTATCCGTCTATCGCAAAGAAGTTCGATACGTCGGCAAGCAAGGTGGAACGCGCTATCCGTCACGCAATCGAAGTGGCGTGGAACCGTGGGCGCATTGAAGCAATTAACGCAATCTTCGGCGCGCGAATTTATTTGGGGACAGAGAAACCGACGAACAGCGAATTTATCGCGCTCGTCGCCGATAAATTGATTTTGGAAAATCTTGTATAACTTCTTTTTCGTGAAAACACGCTCGCGTAGCAATGCGCGAGCGTGTTTTTTAAAGCTTTATTTTGGATTAGTACATACCGCCCATATCGCCGCCTGCAGGTGTCATCGGAGCAGGGGGAGTAGGAATATCGGTAACGATGCTTTCCGTCGTGAGTAAGGTGGACGCAACGGAAGCCGCGTTTTGAAGAACGGAGCGGGTAACCTTGGTCGGGTCGATGATACCGCATTCTACCATATCGCAGTATTTGTTGTTTAAGGCGTCGAAGCCGAAGTTTGCTTTCTTAGAAGAAAGAACCTTATCAACGATAACCGAGCCGTCCAAGCCCGCATTCTTCGCGATTTGTCTAATAGGTTCTTCCAAAGCTTTCAAAACAATGCTTGCGCCCGTTTTTTCGTCGCCATTCAAGCTTGCAACCAACTTTTTCACTACGGGCACCGCGGAAAGAAGCGCGCTGCCGCCGCCGGGAACGTAACCTTCTTCCACAGCCGCGCGGGTTGCAGCCAGCGCGGCGTCGATACGCAATTTCTTTTCTTTCATTTCTACTTCGGTTGCCGCGCCAACGCTAATGACGGCTACGCCGCCTGCAAGCTTCGCAAGGCGTTCTTGCAGTTTTTCTCTATCGTAGTCCGATTTCGTTTCCGCGATTTGCGCTTTAATCGAAGCGATGCGCGCCTTGATTTCGTTTGCGTCGCCTGCGCCGCCAACGATGGTGGTATTTTCTTTATCAATGCGCACGGAAGACGCTCTACCAAGCATATTCGGCGTTACTTCTTTGAATTCCAAGCCAAGGTCGGAAGAAATGACTTCGCCGCCCGTCAAAACGGCGATATCGCGCAGCATTTCTTTTCTTCTATCGCCAAAGCCGGGGGCTTTTACAGCAACGGAGTTGAACACGCCTTTCAGCTTGTTTACGATAAGGGCGGCAAGTGCGTCGCCTTCAACGTCTTCCGCGATAATCAACAGCTTTGCGCCTTGTTGCGCAAGGGGTTCGATAACGGGAAGAATTTCTTGCAAGCTGGAAATCTTCTTATCCGTAATCAAAATGTACGGATTTTCAAGAACAGCTTCCATTTTATCCGTGTTGGTTACCATATAAGCGGAAGCATAGCCGCGGTCGAATTGCATACCTTCCACGGTGTTGAGTTCGGTGTTCATCGATTTGCCTTCTTCTACGGTGATTACGCCGTCCTTGCCAACGATTTCCATTGCTTTTGCAATTAAAGAGCCAACTTCCGCGCTGCCTGCGGAAATGGAAGCGGTTTGTTCGATAGCCTTGTTGCTTTCCACCGCCTTGGAAATGTTTTTAAGGTGATCAACGGTAGCGTCAACCGCTTTTTTGATACCTTCCTTTAAAATGATGGGATTTGCGCCTGCCGCAAGGTTTTTTAAGCCTTCGCGAACGATTGCCTGCGCCAAAACCACAGCCGTCGTCGTACCGTCGCCTGCAACGTCGTTGGTCTTCGTCGATACTTCCTTTACGAGCTGTGCGCCCATATTTTCAAAGGGGTCATTGAGCTCGATTTCTTTTGCAATCGTCACGCCGTCGTTGGTGATAAGGGGAGCGCCGAATTTTTTGTCAAGAACAACGTTTCTACCCTTAGGTCCAAGCGTGATTTTTACGGTGTCCGCCAAAACGTTGACGCCGTTTTCAAGTGCCTTTCTTGCATCTTCTCCGTATTTAATCTGTTTTGCCATAATCTATCTCCTTACGAATTGCTTTTAGTCTTCTACGATTGCGAGAATATCGCTTTGTTTCAAAATGGTAAATTCTTTACCGTCTACTTTGAAGTTCGAGCCTGCATAATTTGAGCAAAGCACCTTGTCGCCAACTTTTACCTGCATCACGATTTCTTTGCCGTCAATAATGCCGCCGGGGCCAACGGCTACAACCAAACAGGTTTGGGGCTTTTCTTGTGCCGACGTGGGAAGATAAAAACCGCTCTTGGTCTTTTCTTCAACCGTTACGCTTTCAACGACGACTTTGTCGAATAAAGGTTTAATATTCATAAAATTCCTCCAAGATAATACCGCCGCAAGGGCGTTTGTTTTTGTACGAATATATTATAACCGTTTTTTCCTAACTCTCAAACAAAAAAAAGCGGTTTTAGGAAAATTTTTCTAATTATTTTACAAAAAAAACAGGGAAATGCCGCTACGGAGCGGAAAACTTGCATAAATGAATTGATTTTCATAAAAAAAAGTGCTATAATTATCGTGACATAATAAGCGTAATAGGAGAAAACGCAATGCCGATGAATAAATGGGATAAACGTTTTATGGAGCTGACGGAAATGGTGGCAACGTGGTCCAGCTGTTATCAGGCGAACCGCCACGTCGGGGCAATCATCGTAAAGGATAAACGCGTTATGGCAACGGGCTATAACGGCGCACCCGCAGGAATAAAAAGCTGTGAAGAAAAAGGGGAGTGCCTTCGCCGTAAATTAAACGTGGAAAGCGGCACGAAGCACGAGCTTTGCTTCGCCGTGCACGCCGAGCAAAACGCCGTAATCCAAGCGGCACGTTCGGGTATAAATACAAACGGTTCAACTCTCTACTGTACGCATCAGCCTTGCGTAATATGCGCAAAAATTATCATCAATGCAGGGATTCGCAGGGTTGTTTATAAACACGGCTATCCCGATGAATTTTCCTTGCAGCTTTTTGAAGAAGCGGGCGTATTAGTCGAAAAATTTGAAGAAGAAAAGGAAGTGTAAATTATGAGCAATCCTATCGTTACTTTTGAAATGGAAAACGGCGCACAATTCAAGGCGGAGCTTTACCCTGAAAAAGCGCCTAATACGGTCAATAATTTTCTTGCGCTTGTCAATCAAGGCTTTTATAACGGCTTGATTTTTCATCGCGTTATCGCAGGCTTTATGATTCAGGGGGGCGACCCCGCAGGGAAAGGCACGGGCGGCCCCGGTTATCATATTCCCGGTGAATTTTCCGCAAACGGCTTTAAGCAAAACGATATTTCCCACGAGCGCGGCGTGCTTTCGATGGCGAGAGCGCAGCATTTCGATTCCGCAGGCTCGCAATTTTTTGTTATGCACGACGAAGCGGACTATCTCAACGGACAATACGCGGCATTCGGTAAAGTTATTGAAGGTATGGACGTGGTGGATAGCATTGCGGAAACAAAAACGGACTGGTACGATAAACCGTACGAAACGCAAAAAATGGCGAAGGTTACCGCGGAAACCTTCGGAGTGGCGTATCCCGCTCCCATCAAAGCGTAAGGGGCGATATTATGACGGATTATAGCATTTATCACAATCCACTTTCTACGCGTTACGCAAGTCAAGAAATGCAGAACGCATTTTCCGATGAAAAGCGTTTCAAGCTTTGGAGAAGGCTTTGGGTTGCGCTTGCGGAAGCGGAAATGGAGCTTGGCTTAAATATCACCCAAGAACAAGTTGACGAATTAAAGGCTTATGCCGAGGACGTGGATTTTGAACTTGCCGCGAAGTTTGAAAAAGAAGTGCGGCACGACGTTATGGCGCACGTGAAAGCCTACGGGCATTACGCAAAAAAAGCGATGCCAATCATTCATCTTGGGGCAACCAGCTGTTTTGTCGATTGTAACGCGGAAGCCATTATGATGGACGAAGCGTTGGATATCGTGTTAAAAAAGTTGGTCAACGTAATGGACAAGCTTAAAAAGTTTGCATTGCGTTATAAAGATTTGCCCACGCTTGGCTTTACCCATTTACAGCCTGCACAGCTTACCACGGTGGGCAAGCGCGCTACGCTTTGGTTGCAAGACTTGGAAATGGATTACGAAAGCCTAATGCACGCAAAAGCAAATATGAAATTGCGCGGCGTAAAGGGCACGACGGGTACGCAGGCAAGCTTTTTAGAGCTTTTTAACGGCGACGAAGAAAAGGTAAAAGAACTTGAAAAACGCGTTGTGGCGAAGCTTGGTTATTCCTCCGTGTATGGGGTAACGGGGCAAACCTATCCTCGAAAGTTGGATTATAATATTCTTTGTGTGCTTTCACAAATTGCGCAAAGCGCCTATAAGTTTTCTAACGACGTTCGTATTTTGCAAAATATGAAAGAAATTGAAGAGCCGTTCGCTAAAAACCAAATCGGTTCTTCCGCGATGGCTTATAAGCGTAATCCGATGCGTAGCGAACGTATCGGCGGCTTGGCAAGATATTTGATTTCCTTGCCGATGAACAGCGCGATTACCGCGTCCACGCAATGGTTTGAAAGAACGTTGGACGACTCGGCAAATCGTCGTATTGTCAACGCACAGGCATTTTTGACTGTGGACGCCATTTTAAATATTTATATGAACGTAGCGGATAATCTCGTTGTTTACGAAAAAGTTATCGCAAAGCATATCCGCGCGGAGCTTCCCTTTATGGCAACCGAAAATATTATGATGAGCTGCGTGAAGGCAGGGGGCAACCGTCAGGAATTACACGAAAGAATTCGCGTGCTTTCTATGGAAGCGGGCAAAAACGTCAAAGTGGAAGGGGGAGAAAATAACCTTATCGACCTTATCAAGCAAGACGAAATGTTCGCGCCCATTTGGTCGCAGCTGGACGATATTCTAGACGCGAAAAACTTTATCGGCAGAGCGCCCGCGCAAACGGTGGAATTTATCGAAACGGAGATTCAGCCGATTTTGGATAAGCACGCAGACCTGCTTGGACAGCAGGGAGACGTTCGCATTTAAGGAAAAAATATGAGAAAAATTTTTGCAATTTTGCTTTGTCTTTTCGCTTGTGGCTGCACCTTTTTTGCAATCGGATGCACGCAGGAAAAGGAAACGCCGGGCATTGATTCCGACGGTTGGTTGGATAAAAATTATTGATTTATGATTTATAATATTGCAGGTTTGCGTGTAAAAATAGAAAATCAATACGCATTCACAACAAAATTTTGCCAAAAATATCTAGCCGAAGACCAAGCTTCCGCAGTAGATTTGGTGGCTAAGGTTACCGATGAAGAAATGCAGGCGGAAAAAGAAGTTTCGCCGAATTTTTCCGACGGATATATCGAAAATATTTGTTTATATCGAAGCATTTGTCGGCAAATTCCGTCCTTTCATCGTTTTTTGCTGCATTCGTCTATTATTGAACAAGACGGCGTTGCTTATGCGTTTTTAGGCAAGAGCGGAATGGGGAAATCTACTCATACCAAACTTTGGCTGAAACACGTGCCCGATACCCGCGTTTTAAACGGCGACAAGCCTATTTTAGAGTACGCGGAAAACAAATTTTTTGCTTACGGTACGCCTTGGCAGGGCAAGGAAAGCTGGGGCTACAACGGAAAAGCGCAGCTCAAAGGGTTATGCTTTTTAGAACAGGCAAAAGAGAACTCTATCGTTAAATTGTCAGTAACGGAAACGTCTGCGAGAATATTTCAGCAAATTCTTTTGCCTACGGACGAGAAGAATGCGATTGCGACCTTGGATATACTTGACCGACTTGTGGCTACCGTGCCTGCATATTTATTAAAATGCGACATTTCGGAAGAAGCGGTGAAATGCTCTTTTGAAATGCTCACGGGCAAAATATATAATTCATCAAACAGAAAAGGGGAATAAACAATGAAAATCAAAAAAGGTTTCGTGGTTAGAAAGGTTGGGGAAGCGCACGTCGTTGTTCCCGTTGGAGAATTAAGTAAAACCTTCCACGGTATGATCAATTTAAATGAAACGGGCGCATTCTTATGGAATTTCTTTACGTCGGATCACACAGTCGACGAAGCCGTTTCGGCACTGTGTGCGGAATACGACGTAGACGAAACGCGCGCGCGCTGCGACGTGGAAAAATTTGCGGATATTTTAACGAAAAACGCATTTATCGAATAACAAAATGAGTGAACTGGAAATTCAAAAAATAGAAGACGTTTTGGCGTCCAAAGGGCAGTACGTAGGTCCAACGGTGGGCGTAAGTATGTTGCCTATGCTAAAAAACCGTCGGGATACCATTGTCGTTCAAAAGAAAACGGAGCGGTTAAAACCGCTGGACGTGGCGTTATATCGGCGTGGTGAGCTGTACGTGCTGCACCGCGTATTGCAAGTAACGGACGACGGCTACATCATTCGTGGCGATAATTGCTATGCGGACGAAATTGTGCCCGAAGAAGCGGTAATCGGCGTTTTAACCGAGTTTTTCCGCAAGGATAAGCACGTGATTTGTGCGGACGATAAAAGATACCATCGTTACGTAAAAAGGCGCTTAAAGACGTATAAATCCCGTCGTTTTTTCGTTCGCTTAAAAGCGAAATGCAAGGCAGCGGTAAAAAAGGTTTTACGTTTATTTGGCTATAAAGGAAGAAAAGTATAAATGAAAGCGGAAAAGCAAATCAACAACGGCAAAATTTGGTTAAAGAAAGAGACGCGTCCCTATCGCGCCTCTATTATCCTTTTAACCTGTCTTACGGTAATTGCCACGTTGGTTTCGCTAGCGTTTGCGTATTTGGTCAGTTACGTTATCAATAGCGCCGACGCAGGGAAAGAAAAGCTTTTATGGATTTTTTCCGCCGTTTTACTTGCACTAATCGTTTTGAAAATTCTTTTAAAGACGTTTGATACGTTTTATGCGGAAAAGCTACGTGCAAAATTAACTTCCAACCTGCGAACCCGCATTTTCGGTAAAATTTTACGTTCCGATTACGCCAAAATTTCTACTTATCACAGCGGGGATTTGGTCAACCGTTTAACCACGGATATTCACGAAGTATCGGCGGATACGGTGGGGCTTATGCCTGCGCTTGTCGGGATGTCGGTACAATGCGTGGGCTCGATTGTTGCGCTTTTGACCATAGAGCCGCTGTTTACGGCAATTTACGTGGTTTGCGGCGGGGTGTTTGCGGGCGTAGCGGCACTCTTCCGCCGTCAAATCAAAAAAAGACAAAAAGAAGTATTGCGTGCGGATGGGGAGCATCGCTCCTTTATGCAGGAAAGCCTGACTTCCGTGATGACGGTTAAAGCGTATGGCGCGGAAGAACGTAGCACGGTGAAATGCTCGGACTTTGCGCAAAAATATTATGAGAAACGTATGCGGCGCAATACTGTTCGCGCGGGGATGAGTGGCATATTCACGTTACTTAGCAACGTTGGGTTGATTTTCGCCGTGGTTTGGTGCGGGGTTAGCGTTTTGTACAAAAACAATCAAGATTTCGGCGCAATGCTTTCCATCGTCTTGCTGTTGATGCAATTCCAACAGCCTTTAACGGGGTTTGCTTCGGTTATTCCCGCCTATTATTCTCGAATGGCAAGCGGGGAACGCTTGGCGGAAATAGACGATATTCCTACCGAAGCTGTGTTGGAAAATGCGAGCGGGCAAATTTCTTATGAAGATATATCGCGTATCAGCTTGGAAAACCTTGCTTTTACTTACGGACGAGATACTGTTTTGTCCGACGTTAACGCGGAAATCGAAAAAGGGGACGTCGTATGCCTTTTGGGCTCGTCTGGGTCGGGCAAAAGTACCTTATTTAAATTATTATTAAACATTTTCACGCCTACGTCGGGGAACATTCATATTTGTACGAATGGCGGAGAAAAGGTCGCATTGTCCGCTAAGGAACGGGGACTGTTTGCCTACGTGCCGCAAGGCAATTTCTTGTTTTCGGGTACGATTTACGAGAATTTAACCTTTTTCGCAATGGAAAGCAGCGAAGAAGCCTTGCAAGAAAAAATATCCGCAGCTTTAAAAACGGCTTGTGCGGAATTTGTTTTTGAATTACCCGACGGATTGCAAACGGTACTTACCGAACGTGGTGGCGGTTTATCGGAAGGACAAATGCAACGTTTGGCATTCGCCCGTGCTATCGTATCCGATCGTCCTATTTTGCTTTTGGACGAAGCAACCTCCGCCTTGGATTCGCAAACGGAAACACAGCTTTTACAAAACGTTAAATCCCTAACGGGCAAAACCTGTTTAATCGTAACCCATCGTCCTGCGGCG
>JAZSGC010000036.1:0-3175 GCA_045532525.1 Candidatus Scatosoma sp. | reverse complement strand
ACGCGAGCTGGGTTCAAAACGTCGTGAGACAGTTTGGTCCCTATCCATCGTGGGCGTAGGATACTTGAGAAGGCTTGTCCTTAGTACGAGAGGACCGGGATGAACGCACCAACTGTGCATCTGTTGTCGCGCCAGCGGCATGGCAGAGTAGCGGAGTGCGGTTGAGATAAACGCTGAAAGCATCTAAGCGTGAAACTCGCTTCAAGATAAGGTATCCCATAACGAAAGTTAGTAAGACCCCTTGCAGACAACAAGGTTGATAGGTCGGAGGTGTAAATGCAGTAATGTAGTAGCTGACCGATACTAATAGGTCGAGGGCTTGATCTCTATAACAAGAGAAAGAGTACACGAAAATTTTTCACAAAAATTTCTATGATTTTTACGAGGCTCAAAGAAGAAAAGAAGAAGTCTTTTGTACGAAGTTGCTATGTAGTTGTAAATCTTCCGTAATAAAAAGTATGTATGCTGCTAAAAGAGCAGAATATATAACCATAGCGGTGATGATGGCAAAGAGGATCCACCTGTTCCCATTCCGAACACAGAAGTTAAGCTCTTTTACGCCGAAAGTACTTACGGTTAACCGTTGGGAGGATAGGTAATTGCCGCTTTCAAAACGAAAGGCTTGCTTACACAGCAAGGCTTTTTTTCGTGTGACAAATTGATTTTTTATAAAAAAAGAGTGGCTTTAAAACCACTCTTTCGTTATTAGTAGATAAAGTTGACGTTTTCCAAGCCTTCGATAGCCGGGGGCGGTGCATCCGAAACGACAAGGTCGTATTGATCGAGAGCGGTAAGGCGGTAGGTTGCGTGTGCATCGAATTTTGTGTGGTCGATAATGAGCACTCGCTTTTTACTGCGTTGGAATGCCGCCCGTTTTAATTCCTTTTGGTCAAGCGAACGCTCAAAGGTTTCGTTTCCGTGTACCGCCGCGCAAGAGCAAAGCATTAAGTCGAAGGAAAACCCCATGATTTGCCTCGTCGTCCAGCTGCCTGTTGCTGAGTTGGTGTTGTATTGTACGTTGCCGCCCAGCAAAATCAAATTTAAGTTGGGCTTTTTGGAAAGTTGAATTGCCGTTTGCAGGTTGTTGGTAACGACCGTTTTAAAGTTTAAATCCATCCGCTCGGCAAGTGCAAGTACGGTGGACGAGCTGTCAATGAATACCGACTTGAAGTAGGGGATATGCGGCAACGCTTTCGTTGCTGCTTTTTCTTTTTCACGCGCGTTCTTTTCCATACGGAAGAAAATGGAAATTTCTTCTGCGTTTTCGGGCAAAATTGCGCCGCCGTGGCTACGCTCGATGAGCCCCATACTTTTCATTTCCGCAAGGTCACGACGAATGGTTGCCTCGCTGACGAACAGCGCTTTGGCGAGCTTTGCAACGTCTGCGCGTTTACTTTCTTTTAATATAGTAAGGATACCGTTTTGTCTTTCGTTTAAAGCCATCTCTTTTTCCTTTGCGCAAGTTTGCGCATTTCCACATTTCTTTGCTTGGATTGTATCATAATTTGCGCGTTTTGTCAATCAAACGCAGCAAAAATAGGGCGATTTTTTAAAAATAATGACTTAATTATATACATTGTGGACGCACGCGCGCGCATGAAGAGAAATTGTTGCGCATTTATGCGTGTTTTTGCTTGAAATAGGCGTGAAAAAACTTTTTTTGTCAATCTTTCAAACATATATAGACAAACGAAAAAATATGTGTTATAATTATTATGATAAAATTTAGGCTACTACTGCGCCCTTTACAAGGGGGGCGAATGGGCAAGGAGAAAAGAATGAAATACTATCTTGCAATTGATATCGGTGCATCGTCGGGTAGACATATTTTGGCGTATATCGAAAACGGGAAAATGGTCACGGAAGAAATTTACCGTTTCCAAAACGGCCCTGAAATGATTATGGCTGCGGACGGGAAAGAACACCTGATGTGGACGCACGAACGGTTGTTTAGCGAAATTTTGAACGGTCTTAAAAAGGCAGCGGAACTTGGCAAAGTGCCGTACTCCGTCGGGATTGATACTTGGGGCATAGACTATGCGCTGCTCGATGAGAACGATAAGGAAATCGGCGGTACGTACTGCTATCGCGACTATCGCACGGAAGAAACCATTCCTGCTGTGCACGAGATTATCCCCTTTGAAGAGCTCTATGCAAAGACGGGGATTGCGCATGCGTCTTTCAATACGGTATATCAACTCCTCGACGATAAAAAAACGGGGCGTATGGAAAAGGCAAAGACGTTCTTAATGCTGCCCGATTACTTCCATTTCCGTTTGACGGGGGTGAAGAAGCAAGAGTACACCAACGCAACTACGACGGGTATGGTTAATGCAATTACGCATAAGTGGGACGAAGAAATTCTTGAAAAGCTCGGCTATAAAAAAGAGCTGTTTGGGGAATTGTCGCAGCCCGGGACGGTAGTGGGCGAGTTCACCGACGAGGTGGCGGCGTTCGTAGGGTATAAGGCGAAGGTAGTGTTGCCTGCGACGCACGATACGGCAAGCGCAGTACTTGCAGCGCCGTTGAAAGGTCAAACGCCGTACATTTCGAGCGGTACTTGGTCGTTGCTTGGCGTGGAACAAAACTACGCGCACACTTCCAAAGAGGCGCTCGCTGCGGGCTACTCCAACGAAGGTAGCGTAAAACAGACCTTCCGTTTGCAGATTAACATCATGGGGCTTTGGATGATCCAACAAGTTCGTCACGAATTAGACGACAAGTACAGCTTTGCAGAGCTTGCGGATATGGCGAGAGCAAACCCTGTCGATTGTGAAATCAACGTCAACGACCAGCGTTTCCTTGCGCCGAAGAGCATGATAGCAGAAATTAACGCGGCGGTGGGAAAGGAATTACCCGTTGGGGAAATGGCGTACGTTATCTTCAACAACCTTGCGAAATACTACGACGCGTCCTTGAAGGCGCTTGAAGGCGTGACGGGTGAAGCTTACGAAACGCTGAACATTATCGGCGGCGGCAGTAAGAACGTTCTTCTCAACGAGTTGACGGCGAAATACACGGGCAAGCAGATTATTACCGGCCCGTCCGAAGGTACGGCAATCGGTAACTTTATGATGCAGATGGTTGGTACGGGCGAGCTTGCGTCGGTAGCGAAAGGAAGAGAAATTATTAAAAACTCTTTCGACATTAACGAATTGTAAGAAAATGAAAATCA